>NZ_AFWD01000069.1:0-298270 GCF_000222565.1 Vibrio sp. N418 | reverse complement strand
CTTTCTCGCTTCTTACGCGTTTGTCACGATTCTGGCAGCCACTTAACCTTGTGTTGACGTTTGAAAGTGGGCTTTTAAGACAATAGATCCCTTTATTGATAAATTTTGGGGTAGGGGTATGAATAAGCAGTGGTGTCGCTTGGTGATGGGTTTAGGTGCGACGGTATTAAGCGCTCAAGCGCTGGCAAGCAGCGAACAACCGACAGATCTTGCGGTTGGCATGGCGGTCGATCAACAGCTTAGTGTCGTCGTTGAGCTGGACAATCAGTATCGTTTTATTATCGGCAACCAAGGTGGTGCGTTTGATTACATTGCAAAGCGAGGTCAATTTAACACTGAAGAACCGATCGATTGGTACGTTGGTGTTGGTGGCTGGGGTGAATGGGATGGTGACTTTGGTGCGAGAGTACCATTGGGGGTTAGCTATCAGGTTAGTCAAGGTTGGCAAGTGTATGGACAAGTTCACCCTGAGCTGAATATGCATAGAGGATGGGAGTTAGAGATTGGTGCCGCCCTTGGTGCTAAATATCATTTTTAGGCGCAACACTTATTTTGCTTCGCTGCTATTTCGAGCCGATAACCGAGAAAACAATGCCGGCTCAGAGGCCGGCATTGTGAATGAATGATGCAGTCGTGACTGCTTGACTCATTATTGCTTGTTCATTGCTCGCTTAATACAGATGGCCGCGCCACCCCAAGTGATACTAAGCCCTATAACTAGCATGATGATTGCACCTGTAGTCATGATAATGCCTCCTGCTTGCTGCTAGCAGCGTTAAGAATAAGACCGAACACCAATAGTGCCCCCATCACAACCCAACCTAGTGTTAGATCGTAGCCACCGTAGCCATCAGTGAATAGCTCTTGGATCTTCGTTGCTAGAATCACGGCTAACATAACTGGTGTGATGAAGCGTAGACAGATATCGAACCATTGACCGATAGTGAAATCAGAGGTTGAGTTTACATACTCGCGTACACTTGGCACTTTATTTAGTAGCCATGCCATCAATACAATCTCAACCAAACCACCAAACATAATACCGACGTTGTTAGCAAAGTGATCAACCAAATCAAGGAGCAGTAGGCCGCCATTGGTAGCGAAAGCCATTGAAACCACGACTCCTGTACCGATAACGATGTTGGCCGCCTTCTTACGGCTCCAGTTCAACTTATCAATGATGGCCGAGGTTACCGCTTCCATGATTGAGATATGAGAGCTTAAGCCTGCCACGACTAGAGCGAGGAAGAACAGTGGACCAAGAATGTAAGGTGCTGGCAATAAGTTAATTGCTGCAGGCAAAGTAACAAATGCTAGACCGACGCCAGCGCTGACAACCTCAGTAATTGGTTTACCTTGCTCTTGCGCCATGTAGCCTAATACAGAGAAGATCATAATACCGGCTAAGATAGAGAAGCCACAGTTGATCAAAACCGTCATGAAAGCGTTGTTGGTGATGTCTGACTTCTCTGGTAAGTAGCTAGAGTAGGCCAACATGATGGCAAACCCGATACTTAGAGTGAAGAAAATCTGTCCATATGCAGCAGCCCAAACTTTGACATCCCAGATTTTGCTAAAGTCTGGTTCGAACATGTAGTTCACACCGTCTAGAGCTCCAGGAAGGAAGATCATGCGGCCAATCAGTAGTAGCACCATGATAAATAGAATCGGCATCATGATTTTTGATGCACGTTCAATCCCAGATTTTACGCCACCAACAATCGCAGCATAGGTTATGGCCCATGCCAGTAACATAGCGCCTGCAATGTTCCATTGAATGCTACCTAATGCTGTTGGTGAGTTGTCACCACCTAACTTTAAGTATTCACTAAAGAAAAATGCGTTAGTATCGGTTCCCCAACTTTGGGTAAACGACATACCAAAGTAAGAAATCGCCCAGCCAATGACCGCGACATAGTAAACCGCGATAACCGCGGCAACACCCACTTGGAACCAGCCTAACCACTCAAATTTGGCGTGGATTTTAGAGAGGGTTTTTGGCGCACTGCCACGATATTTTTGCCCCATGCTGAATTCCAGAATCATGAATGGAATACCCGCAGTGATCATGGCAAATAGATAAGGAATGAAAAAGGCGCCACCGCCATTCTCATAGGCCATGTATGGGAAACGCCAAATGTTACCCAAGCCAATCGCCGATCCTACAGCAGCTAAGATAAACCCAGCTCTTGATCCCCATTGTTCTCGCTTCATAGATTACTCCTGTATACAACTCCCTGAGGTATGAAGCTTTTCTTTGGCCTGTTCGCCAGAAACGGATGAAGGGGCAAAGTGCTAGTTAGTGCGCAATGTCCTTTGCGCTATCATCCATGACATGGCAAAAGTTTAGATTTAAATGTTGTTGGCCTAAAGAAAACTCAGAATATTGTTCTTGAACTTACGATGTGTGTTTGCGAAAACTGATATTTTCAGCTACGCGTGCTAAAGAGACTAACGATTTAATCTGGTTAATGCAATAGATTGTAAATGTTACTGATAAGTTTAATGTTGGTGTGATTGATGTATTTTTGGGGTTTGAGTAGTGTTTTGTACGGCTTATTTGCTATTGCTTCTTGGTATGATTCTTTATAAGTTAAAAATGTCGGTTTGATCAACTTTTTGTAAAAATTAGGCAGTATGACTAATAAATGCTCAATGAGGTTTTGTTTTTACTGATTAGTCGCAAAATAGAAAAACAATCAAAATTTACGTTTTATTCCTTAGCATTGATGTTTTGAGATGCTGGCGGTTACCAAAACATGATGAGTTCAACTTGAATGGTCGAAAGTTGCAGGAGAGCGTTTATTGGCACGCTTGGCCGGATAATACCCAACTGAGTAAGAGTACTCCGACGTAAAACACCATATAAGGGATAAAGAAAAACTAAGATAAAATGTATGAACTAAATCCTTAGTATTTGTGATGTTAGCACCACATTTTTGCACGAAAAAACGACAAAAATTGAATATGTTCAAGTCAGGTGTTATTTTTTTGTTAAGCAGATGTGGAGGTGCTTATGGAAGTAGAATTTAAATATGCCCTAATCATTACAGCGGCGATCTTTGCTATGATTATCGGCTTTGGTGTTATCGCTATTGCAACCGCTTAAGGCGCAGTTGTAATGAATAACAGCGGTGTCATCACAAACACTGCAAGTAGAGTCGACCTTGATCGACTGTCTAAATACACCGGCGGCCTAAACGCGCTTGTTGCTCAAGGTGGTGGGCAAAGAGGTATTTTTACTTCCGGTGTGTTAGACGCTTTTCTTCTCTCTGATTTCGATCCCTTTCATCGTTTTTATGGCACCTCGGCAGGGGCGCTTAATCTAGCGGCTTTTCTTTGTCGACAAAAAGGCATTGGCCGCTCTTTTATCCTCGATCTCACTACGTCATCCGAATTTTTTCACTTATTTAGCTATATCCGTCGTAAGCGCTATTTAGGACTTGATTGGGCGCTGGACAAGATCAGTGAATATCCCTACAAGCTTGATATCGATATGGGACGTCGCACGTTGGGGAATCGGCAGGCTTTTGCTGCTGTTACCGATAGTAGCCGCCTGATTGATTGCTATTTACCGATGCTGAATGATGATTGGAAGAAAGTGCTGATTGCCAGTTGTGCTATTCCTCGTCTATATGAACATGAAGTAGCGTTTGAACATGGCCGTTATATTGATGGTGGAGTCTCCGCTTCAATTCCGGTGCAAGAAGCGTGGCGACAAGGTTCGCGTTGTATTGTGGTGATTCGTACTGAAAGCGATGATATGCCAGACGCGGAACCATTGGTTTCAGAGCGTTCAGAGGTTGAGTGGTATCGAGATTCGCTGAATGTAGCGCAAGAACACTGGCAGCAAAAGTTGACTCAGTGGAAACTTGATTGGAACCAGTTCTTAAATGAACGTATTAGCCGATCTCAGTTGCAAAAACTGAAAGATCATCATCTTGTTTCTCTTAATGGTGGGCGCTGGTTATTTGGCGCCGATGATATCTACCGACTTAGTCATTTGTTAGGTGACAATTTTGATTCGGGCCTAGCGGATATGCTGATGGTGCATTATCAGACTTATTCACTGACTCAAGATTTTCTCAACCAGCCGCCGGACGATTGTTTTATTGTTCAGATCAAGCCTGCACAACCGTTGTTGTCGAGTTCGTTAATGAGCAGTGAAGAAGAATTGCGGCATGACTATCAGTTAGGCCTTGATGCTGGATTTCGCTGTGTCGCAGCCTTTGATCGTTGTGGCTTGACCCAATTTAATGCCAGCCTCAATCGGGCAAGTTAGCGCGACCTCATCGAGGTTATTATGAGAATGCTTAGTATTTCGTTTAGATTACTCGTGACCTAAGTCAAAATATCTTGATTTTTATCATCGCAAAATAACCGATTATTATTGGCAAATATCATTGCGCTATATGACAGGGCACACAAACAATTCGGTTTATACGTGACGGTTGTCACGGCGATTTATCAAGGGGCTTCACAATTACTTCGCAAAGTAAAAAAATTACTTAGTTGTTGAATATTGGAGTTACCTTATGTACATGGCTCAACCTGGCCATATTGATCATATCAAGCAAGTCAATGCTGGCCGTGTATATAAACTCATCGACCAAAAAGGGCCAATATCCCGTATTGATCTTTCGAAAGAGAGCCAACTTGCACCTGCGAGTATCACCAAGATTACCCGTGAGTTGATTGATGCCCATCTTATCCATGAAACGACAGTGCAAGAAGCCACCAGTCGTGGACGTCCTGCGGTTGGCCTACAGGTTAACAATGAAGGTTGGCAATTCCTGTCGATGCGTCTTGGACGTGGGTATTTAACGATCGCGCTACACGAGCTTGGTGGTGATGTGCTTATCGATACCAAAATCGATATTCATGAAATTGATCAAGAAGATGTGCTTGCTCGTCTGCTGCATGAAATCGATGAGTTCTTTCAAACCTATTCCGATCAGCTCGATCGTGTTACCAGTATTGCGATTACTTTACCTGGCCTTGTCAATGCCGAGGAAGGTATCGTATTGCAAATGCCGCACTACAATGTCGAAAATCTCGCTTTGGGTCCTGAAATTTATAAGGCCACGGGATTACCAGTTTTCATTGCCAACGATACCCGTTCTTGGGCGCTCGCTGAAAAGTTATTTGGCCATTCGCAAGAGAACGAAAATTCCGTTTTGATTTCGATTCACCATGGTTTGGGGGCTGGGATTATTCTAGATGGTCGTGTGTTGCAAGGGCGACATGGCAACATTGGTGAGTTAGGGCATATTCAAATCGATCCACAAGGGAAAATGTGTCAATGCGGTAATCGCGGCTGTTTAGAGACGGTTGCAAGCTCGCAAGCCATTCGTACTGAAGTGACAGAGCGCATTGCCCGCGGAGAAGCATCACAGTTGGCCGATATCGAATCAATATCGGTTGAAGATATCTGTGAAGCGGCGGCCAATGGTGATCCACTCGCAATAGATGTGATTGAAAAATTGGCTGAGCATTTAGGCTTCGCCATTGCGCTAGTGATTAACCTTTTCAATCCAGAAAAAGTCTTGATTGGTGGGGCGATCAATCAAGCCAAAGAAATTCTTTATCCGGCAATTCAAAAATGCATTAGAGAGCAGAGCTTACCTGTTTACCATCAAGACCTTGAGTTAGTTGAGTCACGCTTTTATAAACAAGCAACTATGACTGGTGCGGCTCTCGTAAAACAGGCACTATATGATGGCTTATTGCTTATGAAAGTGATAGAAGGGTAATACGCTGCTATATTAGCACTTTTGGATGAATCAACTGAGCCTTACTAACCAAGGCTTGTTCGACGTAAATAACTGCTGTAGAGAATTGTTATGACCGGAGTATTAAACACTGTAGACCAACGAACCAAGCTGGTGGGTGAAAACCGTTTGGAACTGTTGTTGTTTAGCCTGAACAGCCGACAAATGTTTGCAATCAATGTGTTTAAGGTTCGTGAGGTGATAAAAGTACCTCCTCTAACCAAATTGCCAGGTGCTCATTACAATATCACCGGCGTGGCTTCTCTACGTGGTGTATCTGTGCCTGTTATTGATTTGCGCGCGGCGATTGGTTTCCCACCATCTCGTCTTGAAAATCAAGAAGAGAACCTGATCATTACCGAATACAACCGTACTGTTCAGGGCTTTTTGGTTGGCCAAGTGCGTAACATCGTGAATACCACTTGGAGTGATATTCAGCCACCACCAAAAACCGCAGGTCGTTCAAATTACCTTACGGCGATTACTCAGCTTAAAGACAACAATGAGGTCGGTATTATCGAAATCATTGATGTAGAGAAAGTCTTGGCTGAGATCATCGACTACGATGTATCGATCTCTGAAGGTGTATTAGACGAGCGTTTGAGCGTGGAAATGGTTGGACGTAATGTTCTGATCGTCGATGATTCCTCAACAGCACGTGCGCAAGTAAAGGGAACACTCTCCCAACTAGGTCTTAACATCATTGAATGTTGTGATGGCTTACAAGCACTCAGATTACTTCAGTCATGGAGAGATCAAGGCAAAGACGTCACCAAAGAACTATTATTGATGATCACTGACGCTGAAATGCCAGAGATGGATGGTTACAAACTCACGTATGAAATTCGTAATGATCCGCAAATGAAGGATTTGCATGTCATTCTTAATACGTCATTAAGTGGTAGCTTTAACGAGGCGATGGTGAAAAAAGTCGGTTGTGATCGCTTTATTTCCAAATTCCAGCCCGATCTTCTGGTTGAAGTAACGCAGAACCGTTTAAGAGAAGTGCTTGGCCTCTAGATTGTTTTTCCTTATTTAGCCATTTGTCATGCAGTTAGGTTGATTTTGTGGTAGTATTTGGTTTCTATTTTGTTATTTAAAATAGAGTGTAACTATCAAATTCAACTTTTCATCAGAAACCTTAAGGTAGTTCCTAAGCATGATATGGTTAACGTCGAAGGTTGTGATGACCTTAGGCTTGTTATTGTATAGGGAATACAAGAAAAGAAGTACGGACGCTGACGACGAGTTGTAACTTGTCATAGGTAATTTTAAAAGGAGCCTTTTGGCTCCTTTTTGCTTTCTGCTGATGATATCAATGAAAATCACGAGATCGGCTATCGAGTTCTTGGAGTTGATTGGTTAAGTCCTCCAGTCGGCCTGCAATGACATGAATTACGTTGCCCTCGCGTTCTAAAATGCCTTTCACCCGTAAAATTTTCGCGGCTAAATATGCCTGTTGCTGCGCTCTGGCGGTGGCTTGCCATACCACGACATTAATGTTGCCAGTATCATCTTCAAGAGTGAAAAAGGTGACGCCAGCGGCTGTTCCTGGTGATTGCCTCCCCGTCACAACACCAGCGACCGTTACCAATGATTGATGCGCTTTATTCGCGAGCTGATTCATGCGAGTAAAGCGGCCCAATACGCCTGCTTGATCTAATAGACGAATCGGATGTTGAGTTAAGGATAAACCCGTTGCAGAGTAATCCTCGAGCAAGGTTTGTGTATCGCTAGGCGCACTGATATGGGTAGTCGAGGCATCTTCAATATGTTGAAACAGCGGTAAATCAGAAAGTGAGTCCATCATCGACCAACGAGTTTGATAACGGTTGTGTGCGATGGTATGAAATGCATTGGCTGATGCCAGTAACTCGATGTCTCGCTTATTAAGTCCAATATGTTTTAGCTGCTGCGGATGGCTAAAGTGTCCTTGCCCTCGGGCTTTGAGTAATTGCTGACAACAGGCTTGGCTTAGCCCTTTAATTTGGCGAAAACCAAGGCGAATAGCAAACCCTTGCGATTGTGCGATCACTTGATGATCGTAGAGTGAATGATTAATGCAGATTGGCAAAATGGTGAGGCCGTGGCGCTGTGCATCTTGCACCAGCTGTGAGGCGCTATAAAACCCCATTGGTAAGCTGTTGAGTAGCGAGGTATAGAAGGCTTCAGGATAATAAAATTTGAGCCATGCAGAACAATAAGCCAACACCGCGAAGGAGGCGGAATGACTCTCTGGAAAGCCGTATTCACCAAAGCCTAGTATTTGTTCAAAGAGGCGTTCAGCAAAGTCCAATTCGTAGCCACGGCTGATCATGCCGTTAATCAGTTTGGTTTTAAATTTAACCAGATTGCCATTTTTCTTCCAAGCGGCCATGGCGCGGCGTAGTTGATCCGCTTCACCACCGGAAAAGCCGGCGGCAACCATCGCCAGTTTAATCACTTGTTCTTGGAAAATAGGGACGCCCATGGTGCGCTCAAGCACTTGCTTCACTTCTTCTGATGGATAGCTAATGGCTTCTTCACCACGGCGACGTTTTAAAAATGGATGCACCATATCACCCTGTATTGGCCCCGGCCGCACAATGGCGATTTGAATCACTAAGTCGTAGTAACTGGCAGGTTTGAGCCTTGGTAGCATGCTCATTTGTGCCCGTGACTCGATTTGAAAGACGCCAATGGTATCGGCACGTTGGATCATGCCATAAACGTTAGCATCATCTTGGCGACGGGTGATTTCAGCGATCGACAACGACTCGCCATGAAAGCGCTCTATGACAGAAAAACATTTACGGATCGCACTGAGCATGCCAAGTGCTAAAACATCGACCTTGAGTAAGGAAAGGCTTTCGAGGTCATCTTTATCCCATTGAATAACGGTGCGATCAGGCATAGAGGCATTCTCAACGGGCACAAGCTCGTAGAGAGGCCCAGAAGAGATGACAAAACCACCCACATGCTGAGATAGGTGGCGGGGAAAGCCCATGATTTCGTTAACCAACCCGATAAACTGCTCGCCTTTGAGTGAGCTTGGTTCTATACCAAGTTGAACGATTTGTGCTTGCCAGCCTTGAGCGCGATCGCGGCGATTGATGTTTTTAATAAAATAATCAAGTTGGCTCTCTTCGATCCCCAGCGCTTTGCCGACATCACGAACTGCGCTCTTAAAACGATATGAGATGACGGTAGCGGCAAGTGCTGCACGTTCTCGGCCATATTTTTTATAAATGTATTGAATCACTTCTTCGCGTCGATGATGTTCAAAATCAACATCAATATCTGGCGGCTCATCGCGCTCTTTACTGATAAAGCGTTCAAACAATACTGATATTTGGCGTGGATCAACCGAGGTGATCTCTAAGCAGTAGCAAACCACAGAATTGGCCGCAGAGCCTCGGCCTTGATAGAGGATTTTGCTCCGTTTCGCAAACATGACAATGTCGTGAATGGTTAAAAAATAAAAAGGATAGTTGAGCTCTTCGATTAAGCTCAGCTCTTTTTCTATCGTCTGTTCAATATCACGGGGTATTCCATCAACAAAGCGTTGTCGCTTGCCATCGTCAACTAATCTACGCAAATAGCTCATTGGGGTTTCACCATCTGGGATCAGTTCGCTGGGGTACTCATATTTGAGTTCAGCCAAACTGAAATTGCAGCGCTGAGCAATGAGGCTGCTTTCTGCCAACCATTCAGCTTTAAACAATTTGCTGAGTTTATCGATGCTGCGCAGTGAGCGCTCTGTGTTGACCAAAAGATGACCGCTAATAGTGTCAAGATTGCCGCCATGTTTAATGGCCGTGAGCGTATGCTGCAAAGGCAGACGAGTGGCAGTATGCATTAATACGCCACCACAAGCGGTGATAGGTAATTGCAATTCGGCCGCTAAGTATTGGCAGTGTTGTACGTAGGCGTGATCATTACTGCCAAGATGGCGTTGTACACCAATCCATAAGCGATGCAGATGATGCTGAGCTAGCCATTGACCCCACTTGAGGTCGGTTTGTTTATGCTCCGGCTGTAGATGAGCGGGCAACCAGATGATGAAGCAGTGGCGAATTGACATCAAATCCCACTCAGAAAGCTGATAGTGGCCTTTATCACTACGACGGCGGGCATTGGTAATAATGCGGCATAACTCGGCATAGGCCTGTCGATTAGGGCAGATTAGCACCACTTGGCATTCCTCATTAAGCCAAAACATACTGCCAATAATTAATTGCACGCCAAGTTGGTGATTTTTGATAGCCGTATGCGCTCGCACTACGCCTGCGACCGAGCATTCATCGGTAATGGCGAGTGCGCGATAGCGGAGAAAATCCGCTTGTAAAATCAGTTCCTCAGCGTGTGAAGCTCCACTAAGAAATGAGAAATTGCTCTGACAAAAAAGCTCAGCATAGGCCATGATTTTCTCCGTTTAACTGAATTGACCGTGGAGAAACCACTGTTTGTCTTGGTTGCGAAAAACCCATAACCAGCGACCTTGTTCACTACGGGCAATAAAGTAATCACGGGTGATGTCGCCACCATCCCACCAGCCAGTAACAAAACGTTCAGGGCCTTGAATTATGGAGACTTTTTCTTGCAAAGGTGTGGGTTCAGGCAATAAAAAACTGGGGCGGCAACGTGCAATGTTACGATGAGTAATCGGTGGTGTTGATTGTGTTGGGTCACACAGTTGAGTTGCCTTTTCTGGACGCGGATCTTGGCTTAGTGCCACTTTACGAACTTTCTCTTTGCCTAACTTGGCTTGCAATAGGCTAACCAATTCTAGTGGTGACTGCTGGCCTTGTGGACCGTTAAACATATCTCTGCTAGTGGCTTCTAACGCGCCACCCCTCACGATCGCTAAGGTTAAGCCTTGTACTGGAGCGGTGAGTTTGAGTGATTCTAATGTGAGTTGGCACAGCTTCAGCCAATGTTTGGCCATTGCATCGCCACAGGCCGAGGTAAAAGTGATGGTATCGTTTTGTTTATCTCGTTGATGCAAAGTGAGTTGCAACTCATAGGCGATATGATTTCTCAAAGTTAAGAACAGCTCTAAGCGTTCAAGTAACTTTTTGAGTGGTCTTTCTAACCACTGAATATTCTCAATCTCGTAGAGTAACTCAAGATAGCTATGAAATTTCTCTGGTGGATGATAGAAGACCAATGGATGTTTGAATTGCCCCAGTAATCTACCGACGTAATTGACTAAATCGATATCAAAGCGGCGCGCTAACTCAGACATGGGTAAGCTCAGTAAATCCGCGAGGGTATTTACGCCTACTCGTTGCAAAGCGGTGACTTGTTTCTCAGCCAGTTCGGTGCAAGTGAGCGAGAAAGGTTGCAAGGTCGCCATGAGCTGTTCTTTATCATCACAGATAAGCATGGTGGCCGATTTGGCGAATAACATCGCCGAATAGGGAGAAAAACCAGTGGAATAGTCGTAGCGATAGCCCAGCTTATCCAGATGTTGCGATAAAGTTTGCCAATAAGCCTCAATGCCCCCATACAGGCACAGCATATCGGTAACCTTGAGTAACAGCCCTTGCGGGGGAAGTAACACAATATCGGAGGTGACCAAGTAGAGCCATTGAGCGATATCGACCAAGGTTTGCTGCTCTTGCTTTGCATCATAAGGGTGTACTTGTAATTCATGGCAAAGCGCACTGGCGCTACCAAGCCCCATCCCGGCCTTAATGCCAAGCTCTAATGCGACTGGGTTGACTTGCACAATTTGAAAGTGCTGCCCATCCACGATCACCATCGCTTGGCCGTTTTTCTCAGCAAAGAGGGCATCCAACTGCAGGGTTGGAAAATGTAGGTAAAGCCATAATTGCATCGTTTAGCCTTGTTTGCGCAGCGGGAAAGGGATCACGACCGGTTGTGGCTCTGCAATCACTAATTGCGACCAGCGCGAACGCATATCGAGGACAAAACTGCCATGTGGCCAACCCCCTTTACGTTTGGTGATAGTCACGGTTAGTCCGTGATGATGCGGCTCTAAGCGCATACTTAAACTCACAGGAAGAGAGAATAGGTGTTGTTGTGGCTGTTTGAATAAAAAGTGCAAGCAGCGGCCAGTTTCACTAGCGACTTGTAAACGACGCGCTTGGTGTACTTCCAGCTCAGATTGCCAAAGTAATACATTGCTACAAGCGCCGCTTTTGAGGCATTGCTCGGCGGCCCATAACGCATGTTGTGGGTTGTCTGGGTAGATGAGCAATATCTGGTCGAGATCGAAACCTTGCTCGACCAACATTTCTGCGCAGAGGTAGCCAGGTGGCTGAATGAAAACACTCATACGCTCTTTGCTGCTGTTTAACAGATGCGGCAATAGTAGCCTCAGTTCACCAATACCAGTCACGCTTTGCAGTTCAATGACGCCCTGTTTTGGAAAGCCACCTTCTAATTTGCAGTCCAGCAACGCAAAGCCCGTTGGGTGAGCGTCAATAGGCTGATGTTGGGCGTTACCTTGCCACAATCCGTGTTTCTGTTTTAGGTGTTCGATAAGTTCAGACATAGGCAGTTGTTGAATAAATGTACCTGTATACTTATACAGTATAATTTATCCTGTAAACACTGCAAGAGGGGATAGAATGAAAAACGCCTTGTGGGATCACAAGGCGTTGAAGTCAGGCTAGTTATTTTTTCGGTTGAGCATCGATGCATTGACCGTGAATCGCTTTGCCCTCAGGCGCCATCAAATAGAGGTAGAGTGGCATAATATCTAACGGTGTTTTCAGTAAATCACTATCTTCTGCGGGGAAGGCTTTTGTACGCATACCCGTACGAGTGCCGCCCGGATTAATCGCATTGACGCGAATGTTCGTATCGCTGAGCTCATCTGCGAGAACTTGCATCATGCCTTCGGTGGCAAATTTTGACATCGCGTAAGTGCCCCAGAAAGCACGACCGACATGACCCACAGTGGATGAAGTGAACACCATGCGAGCATCCGATGCTTTGTGTAGCAATGGTAGTACCGCTTGTGAGAGAAGAAATTGCGCTTTTACGTTGATTTGCATTACGTCATCAAAGCTGTCTTCGCCAATTTGATCAAATGGGCTAATCACACCAAGAATACTGGCGTTATGCAGTACGCCATCAAGTCGGCCAAATTGACTTTCAATGGTATCGACCATATCCAAGTAGTTTTGTTTACTGGCGCCTTTCATATCGAGCGGAATGATGGCCGGTTGTGGGTAGCCAGCTTGCTCAATCTCATCATAGGTTTGTTCAAGCTTTTTAACGGTACGCCCTAATAATATGACGGTTGCGCCATGTTGGGCAAAACTGATGGCGGCTTGTTTTCCAATACCAGCTCCAGCGCCTGTAACAAGAATGACTTTATCTTTTAAGGCGTTGTCAGCTACTGAATAATCCACGCTATGCTTCCTTATTGTTATGAACTGCTTTATGTCTTCGTGACAAGATGGTTACAATACAGCAATTCGCACAGTGAGAGGATATTCAGCTTGGAATTTTTGTTGGACTACGGCCTATTTTTGGCCAAGATTGTGACTGTGGTAGTCGCATTGGTGGCGATTTTAATCATTGTAAAAAGTGTTGGTGGTAAAAGTGGTGCGTCGAAAGGCGAGCTAGAAATTACTAATTTAACCGAGCAACACAAACACACGGTTGAGCAATTAGAGCACCATTTACATGATGAAGCCTTTCTAAAAGCGCGTGACAAAGCGGAAAAGAAAGAAGAGAAAGAGAAGCACAAAGCGCGCGAAAAAGAGATCAAGCAAGCGGTTAAAGAGGGTGAGTTAGAAAGCAAACGTGAAGCTCATCTGTTTGTACTTGATTTCAAAGGCAGCATTGATGCAAAAGAAGTCGCGTCACTGCGTGAAGAAGTGACGGCGATTTTGGCCGTAGCTCGTGAAGGTGATGAAGTTCTGCTTCGTCTTGAATCTGGTGGCGGCATGGTGCATGGCTATGGTCTTGCGTCATCTCAACTGGATCGCCTTAAATCAGCTGGTCTGCCATTGACGATTTCCGTTGATAAAGTGGCAGCCAGTGGTGGCTACATGATGGCATGTATCGCTGATAAGATTGTTTCGGCTCCGTTTGCGATTGTCGGTTCGATTGGCGTGATTGCTCAGTTGCCTAACTTCAATAAAGTGCTGAAAAAATACGATATTGAATACGAGCAAATCACCGCAGGTGAGTTTAAGCGCACCTTAACCATGTTTGGCGAAAACACCGATAAAGCGCGTGATAAATTTAAGCAAGAACTGGAGGAGACCCACGTATTGTTTAAAGACTTTATTCGTGAACGTCGCCCTGATCTTGATCTTGAAAACGTTGCAACCGGTGAGCACTGGTTTGGTACTCAAGCACTAAGCCTTGGCTTAGTCGATGAGATCAAAACGTCAGATGATTTGGTGGTTGAAGCGTGTAAAGACAAGACAGTGCTAGCGATTCATTATGTTGAGAAGAAAAAAATCACGTCGAAACTGGCTGCGCTAATGGGCGAAGCGGCAGACAATGTATTGATGAAGCTTATCGATCGTGGTCAACGCCCGATTGTTTAATGGTTTATCTCTACGCTAAATCAGCAATAGAATAAAAAAGGGAGCCTTGACTAGAGGCTCCCTGTTATAACACCGACTATAGGGGGGGATGGTGTTATCTTACCAACTTGATGCAATCTGATGACGAGTCTTTATATTCAGGAGCGATATATTGATTCAGTAGCCAATCACATCAAGCCGATTAAGCTAGGTTTAAAGTTTTCCTTCGCTACCGCATACGCGAATCTTACTCATCACCACTTCTTTCATTGCTGCTTTACCTGGAATGATGTACTTACGAGGGTCATTCGCATCTGGGTACTCGCCAAAATACTGTTTTACGGCGTCAGCGAAAGCAATTTTCAACTCCGTTGCTACGTTTACTTTACAAACTCCAAGGTCAATACAGCGACGCACCATCTCATCTGGTACGCCAGAAGCGCCGTGCAATACCAATGGAATATCGACGACGGAACGAATTTTCTCTAAACGATTAAAGTCGAGTCTTGGCTCTGCTTTATAAAGACCATGCGCAGTACCAATCGCCACTGCAAGTGAATCAATACCAGTATGGCGAACGAACTCTGCCGCGGAGGCTGGATCAGTCATCAAGGCATCAGCACTGTCGACGATTAAATCATCTTCTTGACCGCCTAAGCGACCAAGCTCTGCTTCGACACTGGCATCGAAACGGTTACAGTATTGCACCACAGAGCGAACGATATCGATATTCTGGTCGAAGGCATAGTGCGAGCCATCAATCATGACTGAGCGAATACCTTGTTGTACCTTATGTTGAATATCTTGTTGATCTTCATGGTGGTCAAGGTGCAATACTAAAGGAATCGAGTGCTTGTGCGCCGCTTCTTTACAGATGCTGATCAGATAATCTGTACCAGCGTAATCGTAGGTGCCAGGCGTGCCAGCAAGAATTACCGGCGATCCCATTTCTGAAGCTGTTTCGACGACCACTTGAACGGTTTCAAGGTTATGAATGTTGAATGCAGGAACCGCGTAGCCGCCTTGTTGAGCACGTTTAAGCATTTCACGAGAAGAGATTAGATACATAAAGCCTCCTGACTTGGTGTTGCAATGGCATCGAATACGAGACGTCCGTTAACCCAAGTTTTTGCAATTGAAAAATCTGAATGAATAGCCACCATTGAAGCGCGTTTACCGACTTCTAAAGTGCCTAATTGATGTTGTAAGCCTAAGGATTTTGCTGGGGTCAAAGACGCCATCAGCCACGCTTGCTCAAGAGGAATGTCGAGCCAACGTTGAATGTTTTGTACCGCAGTTAGCATGGTCAACGTGCTGCCTGCCAAACCGCCTGAATCAGTGGTGACGACACCATCTTGCATCTGCACTTGGTATTCACCGAGGGTGTATTCACCATCGGGCATGCCCGCAGCGCACATTGCATCGGTAATGAGTGTCATACGGGCGCCACAACAACGGTGAGCCACTTCGATAGCCGCCGGATGAACATGATGACCATCGGCAATCATTTCTACATAACTGTTTGGATGAAGAAGCCCTGCGCCAACCACTCCCGGATCGCGGTGATGCAATCCACGCATTCCGTTGTAGCAATGCACAATGCCACTTGCACCGGCATCAAGTGCTTGTTTAACTTGGTCGTAACTGGCATCGCTATGACCTAGCATGACCTTGATACCTTGCTCATGTAAGTAGCGAATGGCTTCAATCGCACCGTGTTTTTCTGGCGCAAGTGCGACGGTGATTAATTGGTTATCAGAATACGAAATCCAGTTTTCGAGCTCTTCAACCGAGAGTTCACGAAACCATTCCGTTGGGTGTGCACCTTTGTTTTTCTCGGTGAAGTAAGGCCCTTCTAAATACGCACCAAGAATTTCTGCCCCATTAACCCCTTGTTGTTTGCTTTTGGCTACTTGCTTTAGAGCTGCGCGAATTTTTGCAACTGGCGCCGTCACTGTGGTAGCCGCGAAGGCGGTGACGCCAAGGCTGGCAAAAAACTCAGACATAGTGTTGAGTGAGTCATGGTTTGCATCCATAACATCACAGCCTTTCGCACCATGCACATGGCTATCGATCATGCCGGGCATTAGGCTAACGTCACCTAAGTGAATCACGCTTGAATGCTTGGCGACATCAAAGGCCTCAATCGCATTAATTACGCCATCGCTATTGACGGAGATAACGGCATCATTGAGCCAAGTTTCACCATTCAGTAGGCGCTGAGCTCGATAATGGCGGGGATTAGATTCCATCGTCTTCTACCACTGCTTCTTTTTCATTACGTAATGCCATTTCAGCGGCTAAAGAAGTGATACCACGGTGGCCACACTCTAATGCTTGATCGCGAAATTCGAGTAGATTGAGTTCATCACGTTCGAGCAGCATTTCTGCCGCCATTTGTAGGTTAGTTCCTGTCACCACTTGGATATCATTGCGCTCTTGGCTCAGGAGTGATGCGGTGCGAAATGGCGTTCCACCTAATAAATCTGTCAGAAACACAATCCCTTCACCCGAATCGATATCCGTGATGGCTTGGCGCATTTGTGCTTCCAGTTGTGGGGTTGTTGACTCTTCTGGGAAGTCGATAAATTTGAACTGAGCTTGCTCGCCAATCACCTGATGAATCGCCTGCGCGATACCAGAAGCAAACCCACCATGACCAGATAAAATTACAGCAATCATTTGTCGTTCCTTATTTGGGGCTGGCGTGCCAGCCCCTTTTATCGTTTTAAATTCTCGTTTACAGAAAGTGGCTAAGCGCTATAGGAAGCCCATAAAGCGACCAACAATGGCGAGCGTTACGGTTAGACCTATCAGTTTTAGTGGGCTCCAGCCGCGTTTCACAAGGGCATACATCGTGAGCGTGTATACCAGTGGTAGGAAGGCTGGCATTAGCTTGTCAATCACATCTGCCTGTAGTTTCACTACCGCGTCGCCCGCTGTAATTTCAGCCGTGGTTGATAAGCGAACATAGGTCGCAACCAGTGCGCCAATGACGGTCATACCGACCATTGAAGCGGCATGGCTAACTTTCTTGGTGTTGGCTTTAATCACTGGAATGGCCGCCACACCCATGCGGTAGGCGTAGTGCGCAAGACCAAAACGCAGACCAAAGTGCACCACGTTAAATAGGACGATAAAGAACACCGCACCCATGATTGAGCCTTGTAACGCAAGGTCAGCACCGATACCGCCACAGATAGGCAATAGGGTCAGCCAGAACATTGCATCACCGATGCCACCCATTGGCGCGCCCACGGCAATCTTGGTACTTTGGATACTGTTGATGTTCTGTTTTGAACGCTCCATCGCCAGTACGATACCCATCACGAAGGTCACCAAGAATGGGTGAGTATTGAAGAAGCCCATGTGGCCTTGCATCGCCTTAGATAAGTCGGCTTTATTGGTGTGAATCTTCTTCAGTGCAGGCAGTAGACCGTATAACCAACCTGATGCTTGCATACGTTCATAGTTAAAAGAGGCTTGGAGTAGTAGTGAGCGCCACGCCATCTTATTGATGTCAGATTTACTTAATTCAGCGCCAATTTCCTTGTTTTCATATTCATCAGAAGAAACACCTGGTGCAGGTTGTACTGCAGGATCTGTGACGTTTAGGTTTAGCTCTTTGCTTACATTAGATTCCATCTTCAAAGTCCTCTGCTGAGCCCGCTGCTGGTGCAGGAGTTGGTTCTGATTTACGCATGAAGTCGATAATTGCCATTGCAGTTGCGGCTGCAGCAATCGCTAGGATTGGCAGTTGTAGCCAAGCGGCTGCAACAAAACCAAGGATGAAGTAAGGAATGTAGGCATTTTTCATCATGATCTTCATCAGAACAGCGAAACCAATCGCAGGCATAATGCCGCCCGCAACGCCTAAGCCATCAATCAGATCTTTTGGTAGAATTTCGACCATTCTTCCTGCGTGCTCTGCGCCAAGGTAGACCGGTAAAAATGCGCATAAGAAGTAGAAACTACCCAGCACAGCAAGCGCCATGTAGTTAACACGTTCAATACCATCGGTATCCGCGTTTTGTGCGTATTCGTCACATTTAGACATCACAGCAGACATTGCTGAGAAGAGTAGGGTGATCCCCATTTGAACAGCGACGGCGAACGGTACAGCAACACCAACGGCAACGTTAGGCTCGACTTGGGTTGTGATCGCGAAAGCCGTACCGACGATGGTGCCGATGATGACGTTTGGTGGTTGAGCGCCGGCAAGCGGTGCGAGCCCCATCCAAATCAGTTCCAGCGTACCACCGACAAGAATACCGGTTTGCACATCGCCTAAAATTAGGCCAACGAGCGGACCAAGTACCACTGGGCGGTGGAAGTGAGTCAGGCCGTTGAACATATCTAGGCCAGCAAAGAAGGCGAGAATGCCGAGCATTACTGCCTGTAAGAGTCCTATTTCCATGGTTGGTGTCCTTATTATTAGATAAGAGTAAAGAGGTCTGTTGCACTTTCGGTCGGCACACCTTGCATGGTGCACTTCACCCCTAGTGCTTTTAGTTTTTCAAATTCCGCGACGTCTTCAGTTCCCACTGAAACCGTTTTGGCAATTTGTTTTTTGCCTTCGACGTAGTGCATGTTACCTACGTTGATATTGCTAATTGCTACGCCACCTTCGACCAATTGACGGAAGTCTTTTGGTGTGCGGCATACAAGAAGAATTCGTTGACGATCAGAAGCCTTATGGATGGTGTCGATGGTCTTTTGCACGCTCCAGAAACGAATGGCAATACCATCTGCCAGCACCATTTCCATCAGGTTTTGTTGGATGGAGTCTTCAGCTACTTCGTCATTGACGACAACCACGATGTTTGCATCAGCAAAACCGACCCATTGCACGCCGACTTGGCCGTGGACTAAACGCTCATCAATGCGACTTAATACGATATTTGGCATGGTAAATTCCTTATAAAATCGGTTATTTATTCAATGGGTAAATCGTGACACCTTGCACAACGCGGTTGACTTCACCGGTTGGGCATGGATTGTCAGGGCCGTAACCCAGTTGGAGTGACTTTTCAAACGCCAAAATTTGACAGAACAGCACGTATGGGAAGCAGAGCCATTGATCGCCCAAACCTAATTGGCCAAGCTCAAAGACATCCTCTTCATTGAGTGCGGTTTCCGAAATCGCGATATGAGCCAGCGCTTGTTTGTCGCGACGGATTTCATTGAACAGGTCTAAATCGTACTGGCGGGTGTACTCGTCACTAGAAAATAGTTGGATCACCAGCGCCTTATCATTGATGCTGAATTTAGGTCCGTGACGGAAACCTAGGGAAGAGTCAAAGGTAGTCATCACTTTGCCTGCGCTCAATTCCAAAGACTTCAACGAAGCTTCACGAGCAAGGCCAGCAAAGCCGCCACTGCCAAGTACAATTAAACGCTCATAAGGCTGTTTAGCTAACTGTTTGATGGCTTGCGGCCACTGTTGCAGTTTGCTATCACATAAGCGGGCAGTGGCTTCAATTTGATTGCGCCATTGCGTGAGCGTTTGACCACTAAATAGGGTGAATGCTGACATCAACATACAGGTGAAGCTTGATGTCATGGCAAAGCTATTATCGTTTGACCCCTCAGGCATCAGCAGGCAGTAGGCGTTATCGGCATTTTCTGCATAACGGGCCAATGCACCTTCGCCATTACAGGTTAAAAAGAGGTGGTGACAATTTGGCACCAATTGATCGACCAATGTTACGGCAGCAACACTTTCTGGACTGTTGCCAGAACGAGCAAAGGAAACCAATAGGGTTGGTCGATTACTATCTAGATACTGTTCTGGATTTGAGACAATATCCGTGGTTGGAATCGATTCAACTTGGAAACGTAACCCGGCTTGAATAAACGGAACAGCGGCGTCACCGACGAAGGCTGACGTGCCTGCACCGGTTAAAATGATGCGCAATTCTGGTTGAGCGAGCAGTGGATTTAAAAAAGCACTAACGGCATCGTATTGCTGCTCTAAAATATCCGCCAACGCACGCCATAGACGCGGCTGGTGGCTAATTTCTTTTGCGGTATGAATGCCATTATGTTGCTCTAACCATGGCTGTTCGTAGCCTAGAAATAGGTTCATTACATCGTCTCCTTGCAAACCACTGCATTTGAATAACAGGCTGCGGAATAGACCTCAGTCACTTCCATAATCTTGTGAATTACAATGTCAGCGGGATGGTTTTCAATTTGTTGTTGAGAAATGGCTTTCGCCTGATTTGGTAAATACTGACTCAGTAGCGTGACCGGTAATGGCTTAGCGGCTAAATGGTCAAATAGGGCTTGTTGTGCAGCTTGAACTTCTGGATGTGTCCAGTAGTAGCGAATGCGATCGCTTAAGCTGTAGCTGCAATCAAGAAATTGTTGATGGCCTTTGCTGGCATAGTGTGAGCGCCAGTAGTTAGGTTGCTCATGCATGACTTGCTCAATGGTGTCACGCAGGTGAGAGGCATGATGCGTCCCTAGCCACTCTTTCTCTGCACGATCAAGACCATATAACGCTTCTCGCAGAGCAAAAGTTAAAGCTGGGCCCACTTTTAAAATCGCAAAATGATCACGTACAAGTTGCGAGTAGGCGCTTGGGTTTTGGTAATCGGTTGAGTGCGCTTCAAAGACAAGGTGAGGCTGGCTGTCAATCATGCGGCTTAGCGATTGTGCTTTTTCACTCTCATAGTGATGCACGTTATGATGATCAAACTCGACGCCAGGTTGCACCACTAGGCCAATAACACGAGGCCACACATAGCCAAGGCCTAAATCGCTAAAGGCTTGATGATGGGCATTTAATGTCGCTAATGCTTGTTCTGGTTTGGTAACCTCAAGTGCTTCGTCTTCGAGTGACTCTAATGCACCGCCAGGTGTAGGAACTTCAGTCCCGACAACATAAAGTGGTGCCTCTCCGCCAGTTTTCTTCCATGCTTGCTCAGCAATTAAACACAGACGAGCGGCACGCTCAGCCATGACTGACTCACTCAGTGGGGTTTGATCGTCGGCACATGACATTGAGCAATCAAGGTGAATCTTTTTAAAGCCAGCGCAGACGTAGTCGTGGATCATTTGCTCTGAGTAATCCATCGCTTGTTGTGCAGGAAGAGCTTGCCAGCAGTTAGGACCAAGGTGATCGCCGCCTAAGACAATCTTCTCTGCCGGGAAACTTAGACGTTCAGCTAAAGCAAAAACATGGTCGGCGAAATCTTGTGGCGTCATGCCTGTGTAGCCACCAAACTGATTCACTTGATTTGATGTCGCTTCAATCAGCACCAATTGTTGGTCTTGTACTGCTTGCTTTATCGCGGCTTCTAAAACCAGTGGGTGCGCAGAACAGACGGAGTAAATGCCGATCGATTGGCCCTGTTTATGCTGTTCTATTAGATCAAGTAACGATTTCATGATGATTCCTAATTTACGGTTTGGTCGGCGAGAATGACGTCGACACCCATTTCAAGCAGGGCTTGGTGAGTGGCGTGTGGAATATTGCTGTCGGTGACGAGCACATCAATTTGGTTGGCGGCGCGGATCATGCAAAAGCTCTTACGGCCAAATTTGCTGGAGTCTGTGACGGCGATAACTTGTCGTGCAACGTCACACATCGCTCGGTTGATTTGTGCTTCGTGATTGTCTGGGGTGGTAATGCCGGTCTGAAGATCGAAGCCATCAACGCCTAAAAACAACTTGTCGAATAAATAAGAGCGAATCTGTTGTTCACCGTGATGGCCAATTAAAGAACACGATGCGCGGCGTAAGCTGCCACCAACAACATGTAAGTCGATCGACTCGATGCCGCTGAGTTGGTATGCGGTATTGAGCGCGTTGGTCATTACCACCAATTGCTTCTTATTGGTTAGGTATTGCGGCATCAAGCCAATGGTGGTTCCGGAGTCGAGGATGATCGCTTCACCATCGCCAACTAAATTCGCCGCAGCCAGTGCGATGGATTGTTTGGCAGTGCGATTGAGTTGGTCTTTACGATAAAGTGGTTGATCGAAGGCAAAGTTGGGGTTGAGATTGGCGCCACCATAACAACGAAAAACGCAGCCTTCTTTTTCCAGTAAGTTAAGGTCATGACGAATGGTCACTGCAGACACATTAAATTGGCTGACAAATTCATCCACTTTGCCAGTTCCGTGGTTACGGATATGCGCCATGATTTTCTGTCTTCGCTCTGCACTGGTCATTGAACCACCTCTTCTTTCGTTGTGTTTCATTTCATAATGGAAACACTTCGATTCCTTTTGATTGGTATTAAAGCAGGGCAGGAAAAATAAAAGTGAAAGCTAGATCACAGCGACTAACCTTTCGGTTTGTGGCTCTTTTCTCTTTCGCTTTGCGTAAAGTGAAAGGGATTTCTTTCAATTGAAAGCGTGAGTTGAGCGGCTAGAGGGTTGTGGGTGTTAACTTTATTGATTGGAAAACCGAAAGGGGGTGATAAAAGTGATAAAACGAAAGGGTTTCGAAGTGAAGAGTGCGTGAGATCACAAAAAAACATTTACGCTTTAAATTACGCTAATTTTTTATTGCGAGATGAGCTGAAAATTCATGACTTAGTCTAACTAAAGGCATGTTAGGGTTCTCAGAACGGTATGGTAGTGTGAGCTTATGATGCAGGTTGCATTTGTACTGGGGTGTGTAGGCCCGTAGGCCCAGTCGCTATCGATGATCCTGGCGAGCGCTTGTGAGAAAATGAGCAGCTAAGTATGAATAGTAAATGATAGGGCTGAAGTGCAGCTCAGGGGGCTTATTGGAGTGTAATAAAGGTTAAAAATGCTTTACAAGCTGATTTTCTCATGTATCATGCACGCAGCTCTGTTAGATAGAGTTATTTAAGAAACAATTTAGTAAAGCAAATCTTCAGAATACTTCTTGTGTTGTAAACCTCTGTTATTCCCTTAGCTTCATCGTGCGATTAAATAATTTATCAGACAGTGTCCTCGCGTTTAGCGAAATTACAAACAATTTTAAAAAGGGACATCTCATGTCAAACAAAACTACTGGTATCGTTAAATGGTTTAACGAAGAGAAAGGTTTCGGTTTCATTTCTCAAGACAACGGCGGCGCAGACGTATTTGTTCACTTCCGTGCTATCGCATCTGAAGGTTTCAAAACTCTTTCTGAAGGCCAAAAAGTGTCTTTCGAAGTTGAGCAAGGTCAAAAAGGTCCACAAGCGTCTAACGTGACAGCTCTGTAATCTTTTGATCAGACACAAGTTGATTCGTTCAGCTTGTGTCTATCTTACCTCTAAGTATCTGTAAACCTCCTCACTTTCGTTTCAACTGTTTCAATATGATGCTCGCACTCATTTGCTCACAGCTTATGAGCCCATTCTCTGCATCCCACTTTCCGTATTTAACTCTCTGTATTTGATTTTCGGCATTAAATATTCGCAATTTAACGAATCGTCAAATGAGCTAATCAATCAGTAATCTTGGCCAGATTGTCTTCCATCGTGATTTGTTCAATCAATATCTGCGTTTGTTGAGCCTTCTTTCATCAAGTTCTAACGTCATACTCGCTCTCATTACTTTTCTTTTTAGCATAATTTTTTTGTAATAAAACAATTATACGCTTAAGTGCATATTATAAATCAAAGGAAAAACATTATGTCTCGTTCATCTGGTCGTCATCGCTTTTGGTTCCACAAAGCCAAAGTTAAAACTGCTTCGTTCAACAAATCACAAGGTACGAAATGAGAATAGAATTTACAATTTTTGAAAACAGCAGAAATTGGTCAGCAACGGCTCATCAAATCAACAGTGATATTTTACTAAGAAACGTATTGGTACAAGGTCAAGTCTCTGATTTTGATATTGGTTTTACTTATGATGAGAGGCAGGCTCGTGGAGAAATCATCAATAGACATCAACAAGTTATTGGTGACTTTGAGGTAAGTTTCTAGTTCTCCTCATCTTGTTCCAGTCACTTCATTCAATCGATCTGCGGTATTTATATTTTCTATCCAGCATCGATAATCCTCACATCCACACCCAGCTCTGTTAGCTTGGTGACATAATGCGGTGGAATACCGCTGTCAGTAATCAACATATCCAATTGCTCTGGTCGCGCAATCATGCAAAAACTTTGTCGGTTAAACTTCGAAGAATCGGTGATTGCAATGATGGTTTGAGCTGCTTCAATCATTTTTCGGTTGATATCTGCTTCACCTTGATGGGGCGTGGTAATGCCGCTCTCTATATCAAAGCCATCGACGCCTATAAACAAGGTGTTAAAGCGAAACTCGTTAAGAAGGCTCTCGGCACTCTTGCCATGGAGTGAGTAAGAGTTATCGCGAATCACTCCGCCGGTAAGCATCACGCTGATGTTGGGTTTATTGGCTAAGTGGTAAGCAATGTGGATACCATTGGTCATTACCGTCACGTCTTGCTTGTGCGCTAAATGATGAGCAATTTGCTCGGTTGTTGAACCTGAATCGAGAATCACTTTGTCGCCATCATGGATCAACGAGGCTGCATACTCACCTAACTTTGCTTTGATATTGCAGTTGAGTTGTTTTTTGTCATTAAGCGGTTGTTCAAAGGCAAATGTATTATTGAGCAATGCACCGCCATAGCAACGTGTGACACAGCCGGTTTTTTCTAGATAATTAAGGTCGTTACGTATAGTGACTTCAGACAGTTGATAATGCTGCGCAAAGTAATTTACTTCACCTTTCTGATGAGTTTGAATGTGTTGAAGGATCTCTTCACGGCGTTGAGCGGTAGTAGTCATTGAGAGTGTATAACTATATTTATGTATGGCTAATTACGAGATCATGAGCATATCAAGCTTTTGCTTTTAGGCAACAACTAGACGCTGAGTGAGTGCGAGCTAGCGAGCATTTTTATACAGTGGATAGGAGATAAGCGCGAAGACAATACCGCTTATCACACCAAAGAGATGAGCCTCGACGGCGACACGGGTTCCGATCAGTTCCATACTGGACTGACTCGCCCCCATAGTCAGCTCCCAGCTCACTTTTGCGACCACTCCCACGACTAATAACCAACTGGATGAGCGACCTTGCAACGCTTCACGCAAAGCGTAATAAGCAAAGAGTCCATGCAGTGTACCAGATAGGCCGACATAGCTTTGAACATCACTATATAGCATTCCAATTCCGACGCTAAGACTGATGAAAATGAGTAATGTACTTAATGAACGGACACTGGGTCGAAAGATAAAGCAGATGATCCATAATCCAGCTAAATTCATCGCCAGATGGTTGAAGTTGGTATGAGTGAAATTTCCTGTTAGGATGCGCAACCATTGTCCCGCCGGGATTAAATCGTATCGCCAGGCGGAGAGTGAAGCCAAAGGCTCAAATTGTAGTCCGAAGCACAATACACTTACGCCCATTACTAGGAAGATTAATTGCACGTCATGTCTCGATATTGTTCTCAATGCGGAAAATCACTCAAAGCGTGTATTTGTCAGTGGATACATAGCCTAGCATCGAATGTTGAGTTAATCATCCTTCAACATCCATCAGAAGCAAAACGCCCAATGGGGACCGCTCGCATTCTGACGCTTTCGCTACCAAGCAGCCACTATTTTGAAGGGGAAAACTTCTCCGATCATGATGAACTGAATCAGTTACTCAATGAGCCTGATGTGCGCCATTTTGTCTTGTACCCAGGTGAAGGTTCGATTGAAGCACAGCCGGAGATGGTTAGTGGTGAAGGTAAGGTGCGAGTGATCCTATTGGATGGCACTTGGAAGAAAGCCTTTAAAATGTGGCAGCTTTCGAGCAACTTGCATTCATTGCCATTGTTGCGGTTACCGATAGAGCTGAAGGGCAACTATCGTATTCGCAAAGCGCCGAGTGACAATGCATTATCAACGGTTGAGGCGGGGTATTATATTCTTTCCATTATGCAGCCGGAGAATGATTTTTCGCCGCTTATCGACGCTTTTGAGCGCATGATTCAATTTCAAATTGATCAAATGCCAGCCGGTGTGTTTGAGAAAAACTACCGCAACGAATGATGTAAGATTGGCTCAAGAATTTAGATGACCGCCATCGCTTTGATAAAGCATGGCGGTTTTGCGTTTTAATGAGAAGAGAAAAGCTGTTGGTGGAAGCGTTTCGCATGGCCATCTGTCATCGAAGATATGTAATCAGCAATGATCCGCATCCCTTGCGCTTCACCGTCAATCATCTGCCATGCTTGGCGCGTTTCAATCGGCAATAGACGTTCTGGGTCAGCGCTAAGTGCTTCAAAAATATCCATAATAATCTGCTGCCCTTTGTATTCCATCAATTGGACGTGGGGGGCTTGAATGACATATTGGCTGACGAATGTTTTTAAAATCTCTAGTGCTCTTGCCATGCTTGGCTCAAGTACCGCGTTAAACGCGAGTAGCTGGGAAGTGAAAGGTGCATCAATCGGTTTAACGGAGATGCTGGTCAACAATGCGTTAACGATACCGCCAATGGCATCTTTACGTTTGTGGTGCGGCCCAGCAAAGAGCATTTCGCTGACGGAAGCGATATTTTGTTCAAACCAAGCGTCGCCACATTCTGCTAATTGACTCGCCGCCGCTTCTAACCATTGATGGCGACTCACCATGCCCAGCACGATGGCATCTTCGAGATCATGCACGCCATAGGCGATGTCGTCCGCCAATTCCATGATTGAGCAGTCTAGTGATTTAAAGCGAGTTTTCTTATGCTTTGTGACGGATACATCTTCACTACGCATTTGTGAAAACAGCGCTTTTTCATCGTCTTTGAGTGGCGCAATGACCCAATCGAACAGGGCTTTGTCACAGTCATAAATGCCTTTTGCCGGAGCCCAATCTTTGGCACGTAACTTACGTTGATGACTGACCGCTGGCGCTTGTTGCTGAGCGCAGGTATTACTCAGTAATGCTGGGTATTTTAGTAAACCTAATAATGTGCGACGGGCGAGGTTCATACCAAATTTTTCGGTGTAAGGCTCAAGCTGAGTGACAATGCGAAACGTCTGTGCATTGCCCTCAAAACCACCATGCTCACGCATCATATAGTTGAGTGCCACTTCGCCACCATGACCATAGGGTGGGTGGCCAATATCATGTGCAAGGCAAAGAGAGTCGATGAGACTATCGGTTGGTAATAGGCTGTGAAATTCAGGCTGTTTTTTCTTGATTTGCGCCACAATGCCAGTACCGATCTGAGCCGCTTCTAACGAGTGGGTCAGGCGAGTGCGGTGGAAATCATCGATACTGGTACCGTGGATTTGGGTTTTGGCTTGTAAGCGGCGAAAGGCTGCGGAGTGCAAAATACGAGCGCGATCGCGTTGATAAGGGCTGCGGTGATCATCACGGCGAAGCTTGTGTTCATCATCATGGCGCTGTTGCCATAACTCACTGATCTCAAATGTCATTCTGCACTCCTTTCTACGCTTTAGCCCTTACACTACTGCCAGTTAGCTAATTTCGTCCAGTGATAATTCAAAACTGGGTGCGAAAGTATTGAGAAAGTAATCCATTTCCGGTGTATAGCGCTCTTTCAAGGTGATATCGAGGCGTTTTTTTGCCAGCGCATATTCGTGGTTACCTGCGCTGAGCTCTTCTAAGCATTTCAGGTAAGCGCAGATGGTGTCAGCCTGTTTGACGATCACTTCATCTTCTTTGTGGGCACTTTCTGAGATCAGATAAGGGGCAAAGTCTTGCTGAAACTCTTCTGGCAACATGGCCAGCAGTTTCTTTTCCGCCGCCGCTTCAATCTTTTTGTACTCTTTGGCGATTTCTGGGCTGTAGTACTTCACCGGGGTAGGCAGATCACCGGTTAATACCTCACTGGTATCGTGATACATCCCCAACAGAGCAATCCGCTCCGGGTTTAAGTTACCGCCGAATTTTTTGTTTTTGATCAGTGCCAGAGCATGCGCAACAAAAGCGACTTGCAGGCTGTGTTCTGAAATGTTTTCGCTTGAGACAGAGCGCATCAGAGGCCAGCGCTGGATAAGCTTCATGCGTGCTAGATGGGCAAAAAAATGACTTTCTTTCATAGCTACATCCTTTTCCAATGAGGAGAGTCGTAATAAAAAAGGCACTCATTAGAGTGCCTTTAAGAATATGAAACTTGAGAGCGAAATGCTACTTACTGACTGTAAGTTGAAATGAAGCGCTCAAAACGACCGATAGCCGTTTCCAAATCTTCCACGTGTGGCAAAGTCACAATGCGGAAGTGATCTGGTTTTGGCCAGTTAAAGCCAGTACCTTGTACCAATAGCACTTTTTCTTGAATCAAGAAATCGAGCACCATTTTTTGGTCATTGTGGATTTTGTATTTCTTAGTGTCGATTTTCGGGAACAAGTACATTGCCCCTTTTGGTTTCACACAAGAGATACCTGGGATCTGGTTAATCAACTCCCAAGCGCGGTCACGCTGCTCCAGCAGGCGACCACCCGGTAGAATCAACTCATTAATGCTTTGATAGCCACCCAGTGCCGTTTGAATAGCATGTTGCATTGGCACGTTGGCACACAGGCGCATTGAAGAGAGCATCTCTAAACCGGCGATGTAACCTTGAGCAAGATGCTTAGGTCCGGTTAGGAACATCCAACCACCACGGAAACCACAAACGCGGTACGCTTTTGATAGGCCGTTAAACGTCACAACCAAAACATCTTCAGTAAGCGTTGCCACTGAAGTATGCGTTGCGCCATCGTAAAGTACCTTGTCGTAGATCTCATCAGCAAAAATAATCAATTTGTGCTGGCGAGCGATTTCAATGACTTCTAGTAGGAAATCACGGCTGTAAACTGCGCCCGTTGGGTTGTTCGGGTTGATCAGCACGATACCACGTGTTTTTGGTGTGATTTTGCTTTTGATGTCGTCGAGATCTGGATACCAATCTGCTTCTTCATCACAGATGTAATGTACCGCTTTGCCACCTGATAGCGCGACAGATGCTGTCCACAATGGGTAGTCAGGTGCAGGTACGAGCATTTCATCGCCATTGTTTAATAGCGCTTGCATTGACATAACGATGAGCTCAGAGGCGCCGTTGCCGATGTAAACATCTTCAACGTCGAGTGAGCGAATGCCTTTTTTCTGATAATGCTGTACGACGGCTTTACGCGCAGAGTAGATGCCTTTTGAGTCGCAGTAACCTTGCGATGTTGGCAAGTTACGGATTACATCGACTAAAATTTCATCAGGGGCGTCAAAACCAAATGGGGCAGGGTTACCAATGTTGAGTTTTAGTATTTTATGCCCCTCTTCCTCCATGCGCTTAGCATGTTTGAGTACTGGTCCGCGAATGTCATAGCAGACATTGTCGAGTTTTGACGACATCCCGATATTTTGCATTGTGTAAAACCTAAAAATAATTGAATTTCTTTATTAAAGTACACCAAAATAACGTTTGGTAGAATAAAAATCTATGATTGTGGCTTTTTTTCCACTTTACACTTCAGATGCCAATCACAGGATTACGTAAAAGATGGGCCACAACCTTGATTTGGCTGCGCGCTAGAAATACATTAGCCCGCGCATTGTATGTTCACCGGTTGAATCGATTTGTGAGCTTGCAATAAGATTTGTCGCTATCCGTCGGTTTTTTATACAGACAGCACACGTATACGTTGAATCCTCTGCATATCACAGTAATAAAAGCGTAGAATAAAGTGATAGATGCAAATCTTCGGATTGGATGAAAGTGTTTTGTTGTACTTGTTTTCGTTACAATAGTTTGGCGTTAACTCTTAGCGATATCAAAGCACGTTATTTTCAACGCAACGCAGCGCAAGCGTAAGACCTATTGGTTCTAGTTATACGAGGTTTATTTGTCATATTTTCAGCAAGCCATTACCGAACTGATTGAACGTGTAAAGGATGCAACGGACGAGGTGACTCGTTTGGTTCAAGTTCTGCCGACAAAGCCTGACTTTGCTTTCATCGATTGGTTGCAAGCTCAGCCTATTTTTCCCAAGTTTTATTGGCAATCTCGCGATACGCGTGAAGAAGTGGTTGCGCTTGGTCAATTGAGTACGTTTAACGATCCTGCTCCTGCATACGCTTTTCTAAAAGGTGAACAACGGATCTGGGGTGGGCGCTCATTCGACGGCCAAAGTGCTAAGAACCCGCGCTGCCCAGCGTCTTTTTTCTTTTTGCCTAAAGTCGAGCTCTGCCGTCAAGATCAACAGTGGGTGATTGCCGCCAATATTAGTGGCTGTAAACAACAAACGATTGAGAGTTTACAGCAATTAAGAACGGTGATTCCTAAGTTATTACCTGTTTCAGCGCACATTCAGCATATTGAGCACACCCCGACTCAACCTCAATGGGAGAGTTTGGTTGAAAAGGTGCTCACTGGCATTGCTGATAATCAATTTAAAAAAGTGGTATTAGCTCGCGAAACGACGCTTGAGCTTGATTCCGCTATTTGTGCAGCTCAACTATTGAAGGCAAGTGCAGAGCATAACCAGCACAGTTTTCACTTTATGCTGGCTCAAAATGAACGCCATAGTTTTATTGGTTCAACGCCTGAGCGTCTGTATTCTCGTCAAGGTAAAGATCTTTATACTGAAGCACTTGCCGGAACGATTGGCCGTGGTAACAATGCCAGCCAAGATATGGAGTTGGCGAACTGGTTAACGCAAGACAGCAAAAATCTGAATGAAAACCAATATGTGGTGGACGATATTATCGACCGCCTCAAGCCTTATTCTGATTTGGTTGAAGTGGAATCGGAAGCGCGTTTAGTTCGCTTACGTAAAGTACAGCATTTAAAACGCAGTATTCACGCGCATTTAAATCAGGGTGTTAATGGCGTTCAGCTATTATCTGCTCTACAACCAACCGCCGCGGTTGCGGGCTTGCCACGTAAAGAGTCGATGGATTTCATTCAGCAACATGAGCCTTTTTCACGTAGCTGGTACGCCGGTTCTATGGGCTTTATTAGCCAACAACGCGCGGAATTTTGTGTGGCGATACGCAGTGCTCAGATCGTTGATGAAGTGATTCAACTTTATGCTGGCGCGGGGATCGTTCCCGGTTCTATTGCAGAGCATGAATGGCAGGAGTTGGACAAGAAAATGTCGACTCTGCTGTCACTGATTTCCGATCATCCTCCTTTAGGTGTTGCGTCATGAACAGTATTGCCAATCGTGACCAAGCGGTGATGAACCGTATTTGGTGTCAGGTGTTATTGGAAGAATTGACCCGTTTTGAGGTTGAACACATCTGTGTCGCGCCAGGCTCTCGTTCTACGCCGCTAACGCTTGAAGCCGATGAAAACCCGAATTTAACCCTGCACACACACTATGATGAACGTGGGCTTGGTTTTTTGGCTTTAGGTCTTGCCAAAGCGAGTCGTAAGCCTGTTGCTATTGTTGTGACATCCGGCACCGCGGTTGCTAATTTATTGCCCGCTATAGCTGAAGCAAAACTGACTGGTGAAAAGCTGGTGGTGCTTACTGCAGACCGCCCGGTGGAGCTTGTCGCTTGTGGTGCCAATCAAGCGATCGTGCAACAAGGTATTTTTTCTAGCCATGTGACTGCGGCTCTCAACCTTCCTAGTCCAAATGAGCAAGTCTCGCTGCGTTGGTTGTTAACTTCGATTGATGATGTCATGTATCGTCAAGATCGTGATGGTAGTGCAGTGCATATTAATTGTGCTTTCCCTGAGCCACTTTATTCCAAGCAGCCAAAGTCGATCTATCAGAGTTATCTCGATGATGTTGCCTTATGGCAGCAAAGCAATCAACGCTATAGCCAACAGTTATCTGGTGCTGGAGCACTCTTTGATTGTCAAACATGGCGTGGGCGCAAAGGCTTGATCGTGGTTGGCAGTGTATCGCAAGCGGAAGCGAAATTAGCGCAAACCCTCGCACAGCGTTTAGGTTGGCCTATTTTATGCGATGTCCAATCGGGTACGAGCAGTGCGTGGGCGCATTTTGATATTTGGTTGCAAAGCGAAGCAGGTCAAAAGGCGCTGAGTGAAGCCGAATTGGTGTTACAAGTTGGTTCGCGCGTTATATCTAAGCGTTTGAATCACTGGCTATCGCAAACTCAATTGGGTACTGATGCCTTAACTAAAGCGCCATTTGAGTATCACTATCTCAGCCCAAGTATTGATCGTAATAACCAAGATCATTTGATGCAGATTCATCATCATGCTGATACCTCCACTTGGTTAACGCATGCTATTAAACAGTTTGAAGCGGATGAACCGCTTTGTGATTGGGCGAATGAGCTGAGCCAGTTTAGCGGTGCGGTGAATCGTGCCGCTAAGTGGCATGTTGAAGCATCGGTGGAACTGAACGAAGTTGTGTTAGCGACCACGTTAAACCAATTGCCTTCAGCGGTGAATATCTTCTTAGGCAACAGCTTATTTGTGCGTTTAGTTGATATGTTTGGCGAAGTGGCTCATGAAGTCTACTCTAACCGTGGAGCCTCGGGCATTGATGGCCTAGTAGCGACGGCCGCAGGGACGGCGAGAGCCACCAATCAGCCAACCGTGCTCTACATTGGTGATACATCGTTGTTGTATGATCTCAATTCATTGGCGCTGTTTACCCATCAACAAACTCCATGTGCGATTGTGGTGACCAATAACGATGGCGGCGCTATTTTTGGTTTGCTACCGGTTCCTGAACAGCAAAAGCAGCAACTTTATCAAATGCCTCATGGTTATGATTTTTCTGCCGCAGCCGCTCAATTTAAACTGGCTTACTATCAAGCTGACCAACAGGAAGCCTACCAAGCTAAGCTAGAGCAGCATCTGACGTCAGGGCAAGGCTGTTTACTTATTGAAGTGACAACGCCACCAGAGCAAGCTTCAGCGCACATCAAAGAGGTTGTTAACCGCTTCCATGCTAGCTTATAGTCACCGAGAGTCAGACTCAGCGAATGCAGAAATGCCAGTATTGGTATTTCTGCACGGCTTGCTGGGCAGCGGTGAAGATTGGCAAGCGTGTATTGAAGCTTTGAGTGACTACTCGACGGTGACGCTTGATTTACCCGGCCATGGACGCAGTATCGCCATCAGCACCGATGGCTTTGATGATACCTGCCAACAAATTACTCTTACGCTTCAATCTATTCTTCCTCCCCAACAAAAATTGATATTGGTCGGCTACTCTTTAGGTGGTCGAATTGCGATGCATGGCATTGCCAATCATCGCTTTGATCGACTAAACCTTAGTATGGCCTTCATTGAAGGTGGCAATTTTGGCCTTGCCAGTGAATCTGCCCGACAAGCGCGTTGGCAACATGATCAGGGTTGGGCGATAAGGTTCAAAAGCGAGCCAATTGAGCAGGTATTGAACGATTGGTATCAGCAAGCGGTATTTTCTTCATTAAATCATGAGCAAAGACAAACTCTGATCGCTAAGCGCAGTGCTAATCTTGGCTCTGCAATCAGTCAGATGTTACTTGCCACTTCATTGGCGAAGCAACAAGCGCTACTTGAGCCGCTCGCTCGTAGCGCAGTACTAATTCACTATATTTGCGGCGAGAAAGACAGCAAGTTCAGCCAGTTGGCCGAGCAAAGTGGCTTGTCTTTCAGTCAAGTAGCGCAAGCGGGGCACAACGTACATCACGAACAGCCGCACGCTTTTGCTAGTGTAATAAAAAATCTAATCCAAACTCACGAGAGTGAGTGATAAACAAAAGTAGGAATCACCATGGCTAAAACAGTAGGTATTTCAGAAGAAGAACTATACGCACCGGTAAACTGGAATGACTGCAGCGGTGAATATGAAGATATTCAATACCATAAGTCAGAAGATGGCATCGCGAAGATCACCATTGCTCGTCCACAAGTTCACAATGCGTTTCGTCCTAATACTGTAAAAGAGATGATCAATGCACTCGCAGACGCGCGTTACGACGAAAGTGTTGGTGTGATTATTTTGACTGGTCTTGGTGAAAAAGCTTTCTGTTCTGGCGGTGACCAAAAAATCCGTGGCGATTACGGCGGTTACCGAGATGACAGCGGTACACATCACCTAAACGTATTGGACTTCCAACGTCAAATTCGTACTTGTCCAAAACCAGTGATCGCAGCGGTTGCGGGTTGGGCAGTCGGTGGCGGTCATGTTCTCCATATGATGTGTGATTTAACCATCGCAGCGGAAAACGCACAATTTGGTCAAACAGGTCCTAAAGTGGGCTCATTTGATGGTGGCTGGGGTGCATCTTACATGGCTCGCATCGTCGGCCAGAAGAAAGCTCGCGAAATCTGGTTCCTATGTCGTTTCTACGATGCACAAGAAGCATTAGATATGGGCTTAGTGAACACGGTAGTACCGGTTGAAGATCTTGAGAAAGAAGCGGTTCGTTGGTCTCGTGAAACGCTACAACACAGCCCAATGGCTCTGCGTTGCTTGAAAGCTGCATTAAACGCTGACTGTGATGGTCAAGCGGGCCTTCAAGAGCTTGCGGGTAACGCAACGATGATGTTCTACATGACTGAAGAAGGTCAGGAAGGTCGCAATGCGTTCAACGAGAAGCGCCGTCCAGACTTCAACAAGTTTCCGCGCAACCCATAATCTAGCGTTGTCTTGGTTGTTATTGTTGCGATAGCGGTGTCACAAGTGCGCATTTATATTGATAAGTTGCGCGCTTGTTCCTTGTTCTCCCGACAATGGCCTACAAGTCAACTCTACATTCAACGTGGTTACAATCGGCTAGTTATAAAAATAATAAACAAGGGAATATGGGTATGAGATCAGCCAAACTGTATCGCTACGCTTTGCCAATGGACAGTGGGGTGATTTTGCGTGAACGTCGACTGACTGAGCGTGAAGGTTTTGTTATCGAACTTGCTGAAGATGGACGTATCGGTCGTGGTGAAGTGGCACCTCTACCGGGCTTTAGCTGTGAAACGATGGAAGAGGTTTACACTCAACTTATCGAGCAGTTAAATGGTTGGAAAAATGGTGAGCCTGCGCTTGATGAAAGCGAACTGTACCCTTCGGTGGCATTTGGTCTCTCTATGGCACAACTCGAGCTAGAAGGTGGTTTACCGAGTGAAGGAATATATCGTTCTGCGCCATTGTGCAGCGGCGATCCTGATGAGCTATTGCCAAAACTAAACGCAATGGAAGGTAAAAAGGTCGCTAAGATCAAAGTGGGTCTTTACGAACCGATTCGTGATGGCATGCTGGTGAACCTCTTCTTAGAATCCATCCCAGATTTGAATCTACGTCTAGATGCCAATCGAGCATGGACCAAAGAGAAGGCTCTTAAGTTTGCTAGCTACGTGACACCTTCTTATCGTCAACGCATTGAATTTATTGAAGAACCGTGTCAGGTTCCGGGTGACAGTTTCTCTTTTGCTATTGATACGGGGATTGCTTTAGCGTGGGATGAGACGCTGCAACATGCAGTGCGTAAGCCTGAGTTTAAGCTGACGGATTTTACCGGTGTGAAAACAATCGTGATTAAGCCAACCTTAATTGGTTCTGTACAAACCTGTATCGATTTGATCGCTGCAGCAAAAGGGCTTGGTATAAAAACGGTGATCAGTTCGAGTATTGAGTCGAGCTTAGGTTTAACTCAGTTGGCACGCTTTGCCAAATGGCAGCTACCAGACGAAGTACCCGGTTTAGATACTATCGGCTTATACGCTGAACAGTTGGAAGTACCTTGGCCTGAGAGCCCACTTCCACTGAAAAAGCTATCCGATCAGGCTTTGATTTGGCAGGCATAATGCACGATTCACCTTTAAAATACTGGGCTCTTATGAGCCCAGATTGTTTAGCGCTGATGACTCCTCAGCGCCGTTATACTTGGTCTGAATTAGAACAAGTGGTCTCCCTTTATGCTAAAGCGTTAGTTGATCAACAAGTCACCCAAGGCAGTGTCGTGACTTGCGTGGGGAAAAATAGCCCAGAGATGCTACTGATCTATCTAGCTTGTGCTGAGCTTGGTGCGATTTGTGCGCTCACCATGCCACAACCTCAGTTGGCTCTTGATGGCAAGTTGGGTACGCTCTATTCGTCGAGCCAATCAGCCAAAGTTTGGCGGCATGACGTTAGTGATGGGATTGATTACTCGTTACTGAAGGCGACTCAAATCGCAGTCCCTCAAATAGAACTGGCGCAATCATGTTCTCAAGCAGAGATAACCCGTCGCTACCATACTGACTCACTTGCCTCGATCATCTTTACCTCCGGCTCAATGGGTAAACCCAAAGCTGTAGTCCACACTCATGCTCAGCATTTCGCCTCCGCTCAAGGATTGCTGCTAAAGTTCCACTTTAAGCCTTCAGACTGCTGGTTACTCAGCCTACCTATGTATCACGTTTCTGGTTTGGCCATTGTCTATCGTTGGTTGGCCGCGGGGGCACAATTAAAAGTAGGTGGTGGTGACCTGTTGCAAGATATTCAAGGTGTGACGCACGCCTCTCTCGTGGCGACTCAATTAGATCGATTACTGAATTCAGCCACGTCGCTTGATTTAAGCCATGTATTGTTAGGTGGTAGCCATGTGCCATTGACGTTAAGTCAGCAAGCGGCTGAGCAAGGGATTGAAACTTGGCTCGGTTACGGCATGACGGAAGCGGCCTCAACGGTGACCGCAAAGCAAATTGATGCGACCTACAGTGCTGGAACGGTATTGCCTAACCGTCGTTTAAAATTAAGAGACGGACGAATTTACATTGGTGGTGAAACGCTGGCCAGTGGTTACTTTGAACAAGGTGTTGTAACCCCAATAGTGGATGCGCAGGGCTGGTTTGACAGCAAAGATCTCGGCGAGCAACTTGCTAATGGCGAACTGGTTATCAAAGGACGGGCAGACAATCAATTCATCTCTGGTGGAGAGAACGTTCACTGCGAGGAAATTGAAGCGGTACTTAATCAGATGGAGGCGATCACGCAGTCAATTGTCGTGCCTGTTGCCGATGAAGAATTTGGTCAACGGCCAGTCGCCGTATTGCAAACTGATGGGCTTCCAGAGCAAAAGCGCATTGAACAGCACCTCGAGCGAAAGCTGGTGAAATTTAAATGGCCAGTCGCGTACTTTCTGCTGCCCGAGTCTCTATTAGGTAGCGGGATTAAAGTGTCGCGCAAGCAAGTTAAAGATTGGCTTGCTACTCAGCTAAAAGGCGCGAATTAACGTTTACACGCAGCTACATTAGACTGAAAGTGTTAGACCGAAAGTGCACACCTTCATTAAGTGGTTGGAAAGCCAACTTAGTTAATTTAGCAATGTCATAGTACAAAACCGAATTTCTCAACCTTATAACGCTGACTCATAATAAAACCCGATGGATAGCGATAAGGATATAAAAATGAAGTTGATACTGACAGTAGGTGCGGTGTTACTGATTGCTACGGCAACGCAAGTAGAAGGACTCTATCGAGCGTTAGCCGAGTTATCTGCGTTTCTCTTCGTGGCAGCGTTAGTGATTCATTACCGCAAAGAGAAACGCCAAAAAATATCGATTGAGCCTGAAGATATTTAATGGCTCTGGAAGTATTTTGCTCTATGCCAGTGTTAGCCAAGCCAGCGAACTGGTCGAGATCAATACCCACAAGGTCACACCAAACAGTAACGGTTTTGCTCCCGCAGCTTTGAGTTTGCTGACTGAGATCCCGCAACCAATCAAGAACAAACACACCACTAACGCGCGCTTAGCGACATCAAAAATAACGTTATAGATCGCCTCAAATTGCGGTAGAGCGTCACTAACCCCAATCGCTAGACAGTAAAAAAGAATAAAGAATGGGATGGTGATTTTTTTCGAATCGCTACGGAAGATAAACGCACTAACGAAAGCAACGGGAATGATCCACAATGTGCGCGCCAGCTTTAAGGTTGTCGCGGTGGTAAGTGCTTCTTCACCATAGGCTGAGGCTGCACCAACAACAGACGAGGTATCGTGGATAGCAATCGCCGCCCAAGTACCAAAGGTGTGCTGATCCAAATTGAGCGCATGGCCAATTACCGGGAAGATAAACAGAGCGATAGAGTTGAGCACAAAGACCGTTGCTAAAGCGAGACCAATCTCTTCATCTTCCGCTTGAATCGCGGGTGAAACTGCCGCAATCGCGCTACCGCCACAAATGGCTGTGCCTGCTGAAATCAAATAGCCGAGCTTCTTATCCAGTTTCAATAATTTGGTTAGCCACCAACCGACAACTAAGGTGCTGACAATGGTGGTAATGATAATGCCAATACCATCGGAGGTAACCGCGAGAGCTTCTTCAAAGTGAATCCCAAAACCGAGGCCGACAATCGAATAAGCTAAGAGCTTCTTAGTGATTTTTGCGAGATTAACGTGGCTTGGGACTAAACCGAAGGAAGCCAATAGAAAGCCAATCACTAAGGCGGTTGGTGATGTAACGAAAGGGGTTAGGCAGGCAAGCAGGCCCATAATAAAAGGAACAGTTTGTTGATATGGTTTCATGGTTTACATGCGCTTATGCGTCTAAAGGGGGCAGTGAACATCATTGCTCACTTATAAAGAACGCCATTTTACATAATAGCGCTCGGTCAGTAAGTCTGAATGAATTGAACAGCTGTTCAGAAAAATTAAACAACTGTCCAGTCACTGGTTATCGATTAGCGCCAGTCACCGCGTAACTGGCTGACTTTTTGATGCATTGTTTGAGTCGTTGCTTGCTCTGGCATGACTGGCTCTCCCGCTTCAATCTCAACCTTAGACCAAAATTGTGTTGGTCGCCCCTTACAAGCGTGACCTTTGTAGCGGCTAAAATAGCTACCCCATAAGCCTTTAAGCGCCATCGGGATAACGGGGACTGGGCTACGACGCAAAATAATGTCCATTCCGCGCATAAACTCTTCGATTTCGCCACTGCTGGTGAGGTGCCCTTCAGGGAAAATACACACGATGTGACCGTTATTGAGATCTTGTTCTACTTGATTAAATGCACGGCGAATCGAACCACGATTGGTCGAGGAGATAGGGATCACGCCAGCTCGCTTTAAAAAACGACGAATTGGCGGTAAATTGGCGTACTCTTCTTGCATCACAAAACGAATCAAGCGTGGATAAGCGCCACTAAGTAGCAGTGCATCCATATAGCTGACATGGTTACAAACAATCAGTGCACCGCCTTGTTCTGGCAAGTTGTGCAAATTTTTATGAGTGACGCGATACATGGTGTGAGTGATGATCCAAACCAAAAAGCGCACCACAAAAATCGGTACTTGAGCAAATAGGTAGAACGCAACCAATAAGTTTAACGCCGCCAAAAGCAGGAAAAACTGTGGTATCGATAACTCAATGATGCTCAGACAGACAATGCCTAAGATGGCACTGCCAACCATGAATAATGAGTTATAGATGTTCAATGCTGCAACCACTTGAGCCCGTTCAGTCACTTTGGCTCGCTTTTGCATCATGGCGTAGAGCGGTACGATAAATACCCCACCAGAAGCCCCTAGTAGCAGCAAGTAGGTAAAGACAGGCCACAAGGGTTGATAGGCAATAAATGCGCTAAAATTGTCGAAGACGGGTAACGAGGCTGGTACTGAACTGGCCATCAGCCAACCAAAAATAGTGATGCCTAAACTGCCCAGCGGTACGATACCAATTTCAATTCGGTGATTAGAGAGCTTATCGCACGCCAATGAGCCAAAGGCGATACCTACGGAGAACAGTGCCAATAGAAAGGAAACGGCACTTTCACTGCCATTGAGATAGGTCTTCGTAAAATTAGGGAACTGGGTGAGGTAGGCTGCGCCTAAAAACCAGAACCAACTGATGGCCATGATGGATTGAAATATGACGCGATCCGATTTGGCGATAGCGATGGTTTTCTTTGTGTGCTTAATCGGTTGCCAACGAAATTTTAGTTCTGGCGCTGAAGCGGCGGCTTCAGGAATCGAACGGCTGGCGAAATAACCTAATAAGGCGAATAGCACCACACAGCCAGCGGCAAGGTAGTTAGCATTCTCAGCAGAGGCAATTACCCCTGCGCCTAGCGTGCCGAGTAAAATGGCCAAAAAAGTACCGGTTTCAACCAGCGCGTTGCCTGGGACTAGCTCTTTAGTTTTAAGTTGCTGTGGCAAGAGGGCGTACTTGACTGGACCAAAGAAGGCCGATTGGGTACCCATTAAGAACAGCAGCACCAACAGTACCAGATAGCTTTCGGTAATAAAGCCAATAGCACCGAGCAACATGATGCCAATTTCAGCCAGTTTTACCTTACGAATAAAGCCCGATTTTTCATACTTATCGGCCAGTACTCCAGCGGAGGCAGAGAACAGAAAAAACGGTAAAATGAACAGACCTGCAGCCAGATTGATAAACAGATGGCTTGAAACGGGCAAAACCCCAACGCCTGCGAACGCAACAAACAACAGCAGGACATTTTTGAAAATGTTGTCGTTAAATGCGCCAAAAAATTGGGTAATAAAATAGGGCAGAAAGCGACGTTGAGTCAGCAGTGAGGTTTGGCTTTGCTGTGGCATTGCAGATCCTTGTGCGTTACCAGTTTTTCAAGTAGTTCGACAGTAAATTTTCAATCAACTCTTTACCATCAATCGGTTCCGCGGCGAAAAATTTGTCGTCGACACTGAGCAAAGTAATGCCGTGCACACCCGACCATAGAACACGACTGGCTTGAAGGACTTCAGTGTCGCTGCGCGCAGGGGCGAGGGTACGTAATAAATGCTCGAGCATACCGGTCATATTATCAATACGCGCACTTTGCCACTCTGGCAGTACTTCTCCATTCATGTTGTGCTCAAAAATAAGCTGCCAACGATGTGGATGGCGTTGAGCAAATTCATGATAGCAATAAGCGAGCTCATACAGAGCTTGGTTTGGATCCTGGCTTTTCGTCACCACCGCTTTTGCTTCCGCAGACAGTTCATCCAGCGTTTGTGCCACGGCATGAAGTAGCAATAAGTTGTAGTTCCCGAACACATTCACCAGCGTGCTCGGTACATAGCCAATCATGTTGGCGATTTTGCGCAAGCTTAGCTCATGATAAGAGTGCTCGTCCAAAAAACGCTTTACCGTCTCTAAGGTCAGTGAGATAAGCTGTTCGCGTGTGTGATCGTTTCTTCGTGCCATAATGGAAAATAAAAAATGAACATTGTTCGATATTCTAATGAGCTACTACCTCAAGCGTCAACAACCTCAATTATCAAATTTGCAATATTCTGATACATGAATTCGATTGTGGGATGTATCTTTCTCTTGTAGAGAGCGCTAAGATTAAAGAACCAGAGCCTTCAATGGGCTGGATATTAAACTAAATAAAGTACCCTAAAGGAAAAACATGAAACGACTTTTTTCTCTAGTGGCGTTATTGATGGTTTCTGTAGCCATCACGCCTGTAGCGGAAGCTAAGAAGTTTGGTGGTGGCAAGTCTTTCGGTAAAAGCTTTAAGACAGCACCAGCGCCTAAACAGCAAAAACAGAACACCAATACCATTGGTAAAGAGCAAGCAGCGAAGCAGTCATCAAGCAAAAAAGGTTTGATGGGTGGCATTCTAGGTGGTCTGCTGGTTGGTGGTTTACTTGGTTCGTTGCTTGGCGGTGGCGCATTCGAAGGTATCCAGTTCATGGATATTCTGATCATCGGCCTTATTGCCTTCGTGATCTTCAAACTCATGCGCGCCATGCTGGGGGCGAAGCAGGGCAGTATGAATCAGCATCGACAGCAACCGGCTTTCGGTAGTTCTGCGCCTAAGTTTGAACAGCCAAATGTTCATAACTTTGAGCAACCACAGAACGTAAACCAAGGTGGCTTTGGTGGTTTTGGTGCGCAAACAGACGTACCACATAACTTTCCACCAAGCTTTGATCAAGCGGCATTTGTAAACGGTTCTCGTGAACACTACCGTATTATCCAAGGTGCGTGGAACCACAACCAGCTTGAAACGATCCAAGAGTATGTTTCTCCGAGCTTGTATCAAGATCTGCAAGAAGAACGCGCAAAATTGGATGGCGAACAGCACACCGACGTAATGTACGTAGATGCAGAAATTGTTCGTGCTGATTACGATGCAAACAAAGCACAGCTAAGCCTACAGTTTAGTGGCCGCTACCGTGATGCTGCGGAAGGTATTGAAGAAGATATCGAAGACGTATGGCACTTAGAGCGTGACCTAACGGTTGATAATGCACCATGGTTGATTGTGGGCATCCAAGGATAATCCTTCGTTACTGAGAGCACAGTTTTCAAAAACGCCCGAGCCGAACGCTTGGGCGTTTTTTTATCTATCGCGTATACTAGCTCTCTGAAGAATTAGAAAGATAAGGAAAGTAAAGTGGCTGAATTCAAACATAAAAATCTGACGCAAGAACAGCAAGACAAACTCGATGCTGCGGTTTTTCGCCGTTTGCTCGCGCACCTTGATGATAATAAAGATGTGCAAAACATCGATTTGATGATTTTGGCGGGTTTTTGCCGTAACTGCTTTAGCAAATGGTACAAAGCCGAAGCTGAAAATCAGCAGTTAGATCTGGATATTGATGATGCGCGTGAGCGTGTGTATGGCATGACATATGATGAGTGGAAACAGAACCATCAACCCGCTGCAACTCCAGAGCAGCTCGCGGCATTTGAAGCGCGTGAAAAAGCAAAGTAATTAACCGATAGCGCCGGTGTTCGCACCGCAGAGATAAAAAATGGCACTCCTGTGAGTGCCATTTTATTTTGTACTAGTTTACCCGTTCACCTTACCGCATCACAGTGAAGGTGGAATATCGCGTCAATTAATCAAGTTGCCCAGTAGCCTCAAAGCGTTCAAGTCTTGTCATGAACGGTTGTAGGTCACCAATGTTTGTTTGTACCCATTCTGGGTTGTAGTAGGTGTCTAGGTAACGTTCGCCGCTATCACACAATAACGTGACAATTGACCCTTTCTCGCCGCGCAGTTTCATTTCTCCGGCAAGTTGCAATACGCCATATAAGTTGGTACCTGTTGAGGCTCCGACTTTTCGGCCGAGAATTTTTTCTAGCCAATGGGCCGTCGCTACTGAAGCGGCATCTTCAATGGTGCGCATTTCATCCACCACACCAGGGATAAAGCTTGGCTCAACACGTGGGCGGCCAATACCTTCAATTTTACTGCCGTTTTCGCCCGTGATCGCCTTGTTACCGGTACGATAAAATTCGTGGAACACTGAGTTTTCAGGGTCAACGACACATAATTTGGTATCGTGTTGTTGATGGCGAATAAAGCGACCGATGGTTGCTGATGTACCGCCCGTACCTGGGCTCATCACAACCCATGCCGGGACTGGATGATCTTCCAGTTGCATTTGGTCAAAGATGGAATTGGCGATGTTATTGTTACCACGCCAGTCAGTTGCGCGCTCTGCGTAAGTAAACTGATCCATATAGTGGCCGTTTAGCTCTTCGGCTAGGCGATGTGATTCCGCATAAATCTGATCTGAGCGCTCAACCAAGTGCGCTTTACCGCCGTAAAATTCGATTTGTTCAATCTTTTTACATGCCGTGCTTTTTGGCATAACAGCAATAAACGGCAACCCTAACAAGCGAGCAAAGTAGGCTTCAGAAACGGCCGTGCTACCTGATGAAGATTCGATGATGGTTGTTTCAGGACCAACCCAGCCGTTACAAATGGCATAAAGAAACAGGGAGCGAGCAAGGCGATGCTTTAGTGAACCGGTTGGGTGAGTGCTCTCATCTTTTAGATAGATGTCGATACCCTCAACACTTGGTAGGTCGAGTTTAATTAGGTGGGTATCTGCTGAGCGTTGGTAGTCGGCTTCGATTTTTCTAACCGCATTGTTAATCCAATCATGATCGGTACACATTAGGCTATCTCCTTAAATATCGTTATGCTGATAATTTACCTACAATTAGGGAGAAAACCTTTGCATTTTTTGTTCTATTTTTCTTATATTAGAGAAATATTTTCTCCAAATTGATTGGGTTGTGAAATGGAACTGGATGGAATTGATCGAAAAATACTCGCTTTGCTGCAACGTGATGCGACCTTGTCTTTAAGTGACCTGGCCGATGCTGTGAATCTAACCACCACACCGTGTTGGAAGCGGCTCAAAAAGCTGGAAGAGAGTGGGGTGATCCAAAAGCGGGTAGCGTTGCTCAATCCAGATAAACTCGACTTATCATTTAATGCTTTTGTGATGATAAAAACGCGTGATCACTCTCATGAGTGGTATAGCCAATTTGTTGCCACTGCGACTGAATTCCCTGAGGTGATGGAGTTTTATCGTATGGCGGGTGAGTACGACTACATGATGAAAGTGCTGGTTAAAGATATGCAAAGCTTTGACCGTTTTTACAAAAAACTGGTTAACTCAGTGAAAGGGATTTCGGATGTGACGTCGACGTTTGCTATGGAACCTTTAAAATACACCACAGCGCTACCGATTTAATCCGGTAGACGCTGTGGTACGAGGTGCTGATTTAGTCAATAAAGCGCATCACTCCTTCTTGTACTGCGCTGGCCACTAGGTTGCCTTGACGATCATAAATTTCACCACGGACTAAGCCGCGAGTGTTACTTGCGGTTGGGCTATCAATCGCATACAGCAGCCATTCATCCATCTTAAATGGGCGGTGGAACCAGATTGAGTGGTCAATGGTCGCAACTTGGAATTTAGGCGTGAGCAGCGATACGCCGTGAGGATGAAGTGCAGTCGTCAAAAAGCCCCAGTCTGACGCATAAGCCAACAGGTATTGATGAATCAACTGATTATCTGGTAACGCGCCATTCGCTTTGATCCACAAATATTGTTTAGCTTCTGTCTTAGCTGGTTTTAGCGGATTTACCACGACGACAGGGCGCATTTCAATGGGCTTTTCGCCACAAAAGGTTTGGCGTAATTTTTCTGGTAAGAAGTCGGCAACGCGTGCTGCGAGCTCTGATTCCGATGCGAAGTTTTCTGGCCCAGGGATATCTGGCATGGTGTTTTGATGCTCAAAACCAGGCGCATCGCCATGATAAGACGCAGTGAGGTAGAAAATAGGGCGGCCATTTTGAATCGCTTTAACGCGACGAGTACTGAAGCTACGACCATCGCGTAGATTTTCTACATCATAAATAATCGGTTTTTCCGGATCGCCTGGGTAGAGAAAGTAACTATGAAATGAGTGGACGGTACGTTCGTCGTCGACGGTATAACGCGCTGCAGAGAGCGCTTGGCCAATGACTTGGCCCCCGTAAACTTGAGGCAAGCCTAGGTTTTCACTTTGGCCGCGAAACAATCCTTCTTCTAGCTTTTCAAGTTTCAGCAGATTTAGCAGCTCGTTCAGTGGTTTACTCATCATGTATTATCCAAAATTGATTCTTTAAGCATTCTACGTAGTGTCATTATTGCACGCAATGATCATGGCTAAAGCCACTCACGGTTAACACCAGTATAGAGTAAAAGCTCATTATAACGGCGTTGCGTCAGAAATTGGTCAAGAGTGAATTCCCTCTCATGACAGTATGCAAAACTACGACTATAATTCAGCAAGTTAATTATACTATTCTCATTGTGAGGCGTTATGAAAAAGACACTGATGTTAGCAACGTCGGTTTTATTTGGGGCTGTTTTAATGGGTTGTCAAAATGAGCCTGCAGCACAGCAGGAACAAGTACAAGCACAGCAAACCATTACCGGTAATGTCGCTTACCGCGAACGTATTATGCTGCCTGATAACGCAGTGGTAACGGTTCGTCTGCAAGATGTGTCGCTAATGGATGCGCCTGCTAAGCTGATTTCTGAGCAAGTGATCGAAACCAACGGCGCACAAGTGCCTGTTGCGTTTGAGTTAAGCTACAATCCAAACGATATCAAACCTGGTCACCGTTACAGTGTAAGCGCACGCATTGAAGTTGCGGGTGAGCTACGTTTCATCACGGATACGATGAATGCGGTAATCACCGATGAGAACCATACTCAGCAACTAAACCTAATGTTGGTTGGTACGCGTTAATCAAATAGCCTAAGAATAACTAGGATAAGTTAATGGCAGCTTTAGGGCTGCCATTTGTGTTTCTTGAGGCTAATTCGCCCGCCATCACTCACTTCTATTCCTTCTGCCAGTAACTTACGTCGTTGTCTTTGTAAATCCTCTCCTTTGAGAGAAATTTGCCCTTGGCTGTTTACCACTCGGTGCCAAGGCAATTTTGAACCTTCAGGTAAATTGCCAAGCGCTTTTCCAACGTGACGGGCATAACCGGGATAACCGGCTAATTTTGCGATCTCACCATAACTTGTGACTTTTCCATGCGGAATTTGGTGAATTACAGCAAAGATTTGCACTAAAAACTGGTCCATACTCATTTATTGATAATTTAGTTTTCGATAGTTGCTGTTAGCAGGATGACTTTCAGCAGCGATAATTGTGATTTATGGTCATCATATCCTAACTCGTCGATTCCAGGATGGAATAAGGAGCAGGAATGCTATTTTCTACCTTACAATTTTTTATTGCGACTTTATTGGCGGTCATCTGTGCGCGGGTGATTGGTTTTAGCGAGGGTGATATACCGCTATTAGCCATGGTTGCGCCCGTTCTCTGGTTTATTCCTCAACGAGGTTTTGCCTCAGCGGTTTTTCTCGTCAGCGTATTGGCGTACGGATTAACGCTACCTCATCAACCCATCACCTTATCGGTCAGTGTGTGGATATTATTTCCACTCATGATGGTCGCGTTTTCACGACGAAGTCACTTTTGGGTCGTGTTTGTTGCTGCCTTGATCGTCATCACCTTACAAGTCGGCATTATGGTTACGCAAAATGCAGGCAAGCTTGAAGGCGATGCTGCGCTAACTGCTATTCAAACGGTCGCAGTGGTGATGATTTGGTGGTCAATGAGCCATTGGAAGCCAATCAAACAACATCGCTGGTGGGCATTATTGTTGCTCTTGCCGTTATGGATTACACAAATGGCTTACGCGGTACTGTTTGCATTGGCGGTGATTGGTATTGTGGGTGCGTTAGAAAATTTATCCAAACTAAAAGATTTTCGTTGGGGTAAATTGTTGTGTTGGACTCTCCCTACGGTCGCCTTTGCTGCCTTGGTGATTAGTCCTCATGTGGAAGTCCCCAATCCTGTTTTTGTGGTTTGGTTGTGTTTACTTGGTACGGCATGGATTACTGACTATATCTTGCAGAGCGTCGAATATAACGAAGAAATATGAATCGTATTGCTGTCAATAATTGGAATGGTGACAAGAATATGACAGAATTGTTCGATTAATGCTCAATGGAATGTTGCATTTACTTTGTGCCGCCTTGGCGCGGCTTAAATAAGAAGTGTAAGACCATACCAACAGGGTAACCAAAAGCAAAAATATATGGTTAGGTTAGGATTACTTCGAGGATTTATTCTCGCGATTGTTTCTGTATTTGCGACTTGCTGTTTGAGCATGTCAGCGTATGCGAGCGAGCAATATCGAGTTGCGATAGAAGCGGATGATGTAGTCACTCGCGTTTTATTTGATGCCGTATCGCAGCGCTTTGAGGTAGATATTGCCTACGTCTACTACCCAAGCTTTAATGATATTCTCACGGCAGTTGAAAGTGGCGAGAGTGATTTTGCCGCCAACGTTACCTATACACCGCAGCGTGCGGAACGATTTGATTATTCTAGCCCGACCAATATCGAATATACCTACCTCTACAGCTATACCAATGCCACATTAGAAACGATTGAGCGAGTTGGGATCCCCAAAGGGACTATTTATGGCGAGCTGATCAAGAAGTATTTTCCTTCGTTAACTCAAATAGAATATAGCGGCCATCAGCAAGCGCGTCATCTCATTGATAGTGGTCAGGTTGATGGTGTTGTCGATGCCATTAACCAGCTTAAGCCGATGCTGTTGGCTGGATTAGATGCACAACTCCTCAATCATCAAATTTCCATTAAGCCCGTATCATTGATCGGAACCAAAGATAAGTTTCAATCGCAGCTCAAAGCGTTCGAGCAGCATTTACACAGTGCGCCAGTGCAAAAGCTATTGCGTGAAACAGTGAATCAATACCAGTTTGATATTCGCCAAAAATCGTTGCGTGATTTGGTCGTAGCGAGCGGGATTGATCGTAGCCGCCCGTTAAAAGTTAAAATTGAACACGCGGGTCAATACGCCACTTACCATGACAATGGCCAGGTCACGGGCATTACTCCGGATGTGCTTTTTTCTGCATGTGATATTTTGATGCTGAATTGTAAACTGGTTAGCCGTGGTGATGAGACGTGGGAAGATATGTATGCTGATTTTTTTGCACAAAAGGTTGATCTAATTTCGCCATTTGCGAAATCTGAACTGCGGAAGCAATTCGCCTATTTCAGTGTGCCGTATTATCAATCTACGGCAATCATGATCAAGCGTGAAGGCTATAAAAATAACGTCTACAGCAATGTGTCGGAGTTAATTGTTGAACGCATTGGCGTGGTAAAAGATGATTTTTATCAAGAGCTATTAGAAAGTCTGCTACCTCAGAAAACACTGATTACCTACCGTAATGCAGAGCAGCAAATTGCTGCTCTACTGGCAAAAGAAATTGATTATGTAATCATCACTCGCTCAAGTTATAACAAAATACTGCGTGAATCGAAAACCTTGTTGCCGTTGACAGAAGATAAATTGATTGGCGAATTTTATACTTCCAATGTGACGATTGGCTTTACTAAAAATGCGCGTGGTAAGGCTCTGGTACCGCTGTTTGATCGTGCGATCAAAATGCTTGATTTGGAAAAAATCACCAATACGCACTACGTTCAACCTGATTGGAAAGCCGCGTTACAGAGTGAACAGCGCTTAGCTCGTCGTAGTATTGCCGTGGTCGCATTGGGACTGATTGCTTCGATTCTCGTCAGTTTGTATCTGCACCATCAATCCAATACAGATAACTTGACGAGATTAAAGAATCGCCGTGCATTGCAGCGTCGCTATAGCAAAGATATCAGTCCGCATTTAACCTTGGTCTACCTAGATGTTAATAACTTCAAACCGATTAACGATACGTTTGGCCATGAAATCGGCGACCAAGTGTTAAAGCACATCGCCAAGCAAATATCGCGCTATTGGAAAGGCCAGAGTTACCGCATTGGTGGTGACGAATTCATTCTGATTGGATCAGTCGACAGTGTTACGCTCAGTTATGCGTTATTGAATTTACAGAAGCTGCAATTCACCTCACAAGATCATCGTATCACTTTAGATGTCTCGGTTGCTTTTGGGGTCTCCAAGCCAAGACGGGAGGCAATGACGTTAGAAGATGTGATGCATCAAGCCGATCTTTCAATGTATTCGCATAAGCGTAAAGTAACGGAACGTGAGATCAATGTGGCGAAACAGCAGATAGAACAAGAACTCAATATGATTCAACCATAATAAGTGATGGTAAAAGCGACGTTTTTGGTGGTTGTTGGTTGTTCTGTGCTCACTTGGCTCGAAATTGGAAGTTTTCTAATAAGATAGGGTTGCAAAGCTAACGGCTATGCCTGATAATTCTCGCACTCTCTGGAACAACAGAGATGCTCTATGGAGGCCTGGTCCTCCCGCAACAATAACTCGTGAACTCGGTCAGGTCCGGAAGGAAGCAGCCGCAGCGAGTGACTTGTGTGCCGGGATGTGGCTGGGTCTCCACCCAATTTAGAAAAGCCGCTCTTTATGAGCGGCTTTTTGCTATCTGGCATTTATGATTTTTAATCATGAATCTATCACCTTACAATTAGCCATTATTGTTATTCACCACAACAGTTTGCGACTGATTCCTTATATATTCAATTAACTCAATCGGATAGGCAGAAGTTTTTCTTGCCAGTGCTATACTGCCGCCAATTTTGCTTTCGATTTGATTGAGTTAAGGATAACAGATGAAAAAGCTTCATTCTTTGTGGGTCATCTTGATGGTCATGGTGGGAGTGGCCACCGGCTGCGTACAAGCACAGGTACTGACGATCGACGATGTTAAGTTTAATAAGTCGACGGGTGAGATAGGGGAGTACTTAGCTCAGTATCGGGACATCATTATTCCGAGCCATTTGGATGGTGTCCCAGTGGTGATCATTGGCGAAAGGGCGTTCAGAAATCAAGGGCTCACCAAGGTTGTTTTGCCTGAGACGATCAAGAAAATCGATGATGAGGCTTTTGCCAATAACTACTTGACCAATATTATCCTGCCGGATTCTCTAACATCAATAAGGCATCAAGCGTTTCAAAACAATAATATTATTCATCTGGATATCCCCGATTCAGTCACTTTCGTCGGGGATGCGGCTTTTATTCAAAATGATCTCAAGAGCATCAAACTCTCAAACTCACTACGTGCGATCAGCCACGGAATGTTGGCTGACAATGAACTCACGGAAGTCATTATTCCTGACTCCGTAGAATTGATAGATAACTACGCATTTCATAAAAATAAGCTGAGCCATGTGGTTATCCCTAACTCGGTTAAGACGATACTGACCCGAGCGTTTGCTAAAAATAAGCTCACCAGTGTGACTATCTCTAACTCGATATCACACATTCATAATTATACTTTTTCTGAAAATGATCTGACGAGTGTTGTGATTCCTGATTCTGTGAAAGTGATTGGTTTTCGCGCTTTTTATCAAAATAAACTGGTTAACGTAGAGTTATCAGATGAGCTTATTTATATCCAAGATGAAGTCTTTGCTGAAAACGAGTTAGAAACCGTGATGTTGAATGACAAGCTGGAAACGATAGGTCGGTATGCATTCTATAAAAACAATCTCACCACTGTGACTATTCCAAAGTCGGTGACTGAGATCTATCCTTCTGCATTTAAGGATAATCCGTTAACCCGAGTTGCTGTACCAAAAGCGATGATAGAAGAAAGCCGCTACGTGTTTGACGAAGAGGTAGACGTTGTCGAAACGTCATGGTTTAGTGGGCTTTTTAACTAGGCTAAGTGAATAACCAAAGAAACTCCGCTAATAGTATTGATATAAAAAGGCCGATAGAATTATCTATCGGCCTTTTGTTTACCTACAAGCTATCATTAGTGGGTCACTGAGCTACTCATTGGTGTAGTAGATTGAGTTCACCTTGAGCGGGCTATTGTAAGGTTTTCCGAGGTTTAACTCACTGACTAGCGCTGCCATTTTGTTTAAGCCTTGGTTACTGATACCACCGTTATATACTTTGGTGTTGTCAGGATTTGTCATGGAGGTTTCTCCGACATTCCAAGTGGTAAAGAAATCACTTAGGTCGTAGCCTGATACGTAAGAGCTACACACCATAAGCAAGTCTCCACCAGTTAGACCTGTTTCGTTTGAACTACAGTAGTTAGTGCTTTGGTCGCCTTGTTTGTCACCACGAGCTTTACGGTGCATAAGCTTGAACATGTTCCAGCCTTCGTCTGCACCATAGATGGATGGTTTTACTGTATCTGTATACCAACGATCGATAGTAAAATGAGCTTTAGCCCAGATTTTTAGTTGGCCAAACATGACTAGGCGCATACCTGCATCACCATGTGACCAAGCATGCTGGTTATTTGAAGTTAACCAAATTGGCGCTTTTTGGATATCAATCTTAATGCGGTCCATTTCTGGATTGTCATTGCGTCCTTCCAGTTCCTGCATGTATAGCGCTAATAAGTTATTCGTTACTTCTGTACTGCCTTCCGCAGAGAATGGTGCAGAGGCAAGGTTGTGGCCAACTTCATGCCATAATAGCCAATCATTTAACGCGTTTGTTGGAACGCTAGTGCGGTCGGCATTAAAGCTTGAGTTCATGACAGGGTAGCCAGAGTGAGCAGCACCAACCGAGATTTGTACGTCATTGACGAAGCGATGACGGAACTCTTTTAGCGCTGAGTATGTGAAACGACGATGTTGGCCATCTTCCGTGACTTCATCGCGGCCGTAAAAATCACTGGCAGCGTCAGCGAAACGATTCATGTCTGCGGCAAACTTCACAAGGTCAATTGATTGAATATTATTGACTGGGGTAGTGTAGATAAATGATCCAGTATCAACTTCGGCAATCGGTGCGCTTGAATCGTTAGGGTGATTAATCCAACGTCCTTCCTTCCACCAAGCGGCATATTCAACACCGGAAAGATCAAAACTCACCTCACCAAGTCCTTTCTCTTTTGGTGTAATATAAATTAAACCGCCGTAAGGGACTTTAAATGTTAGGCTTGCACCGTCGTATTGGTAGCTTGTTTGCATACGCGGTGGGCGTTTCAAACTGGTTTCGTGGTTAGGTTTTCCGGTCAGATCATCAGCAAACATCACGGTGATTGTTGCTTTTACGCCTTTACTTACTGAAACCTCTTGTAGTTGAGGGGCCCAAAGACCGGTAGATTGATTGTTACCAGCTGAGTAACTTACCGCTTGGCCGTTGGTTTGAATTATAGCCGAAACTGATTCGCCATTACCTGGTGTACGACCAGGGTACATGGTGGTATCTACAGTGATTTCGTGATCCCAGAATGAACGCCCCAGCATGATGCGAGTCAATGGTTTTTCCATATAGTTAAGTGGGTAACTCGGGTTCATTTGGCCGCTAAGTTCACCTTCCCCATGAATCATCCCGTTGCTAATGAGCGATGCCTTTAAGTCCACAGGGCAGAGAGCTTCTTCGGTATCTTGTTGGTGTTGACCGCCGGTGTAACAGTTTAGAAATTGTACTGCTTGTTTGAAGCCCAGCTCGTCTTGGATATTGGTTTCGAATCTATATGGGTTGTCATTCCACATCCAAATTGAAAGATTATCAAACGTTTGATTCAGTTCTGCTGATGATAGGCGTTTGCCTTGTGTACCTTTTGTGCGGTAGTAGAGCTCATGATGGTAAAGAGCATTGAAATTAGAGCCAAGGTTAGCGGCTTTAACCATACTATCAACGACAGTTTGACTTATTTCATAACGGTCGAAGTCAGGACGATGGTAGTTACCACGAACGGTTTCACCATGGCCATCACGAGTTTCAATGCAGTTAAACTCCCACTGATAGTCGTTGTTACAAACCGGCGTGCCAACAAAGGCCGTTTTTAGTTCATCAATAGCCGCTTGACGCTCTTCTGGGGTGTTGACAAAGATGCGAGCTTGTTTGGTGACCATTTGAGGTGCACCGTCTTCACCTATGACAGGGTTACCTTCACTATCTTGTTTTACGACCTCATAGTGTGGTATTTCAAATTTAATTTTTGTTTCGTCTTTAATCCATTCAACCGTACCGTCTTGATTTACGGTAAAAGGTTGTTCGCCTTGATTATCCTGGAAGCGTTCAAGGACAACCATATCCGAACCACCCCTAACATGTAAGTTCGGGTACATAGTCTGGCAGTAGTAGGAACTGCCACAAAACGCTTGATTGGTTGGTGTGACGTTTTGCCCACCTACAGACATGCCAGCCGCATCAGCAAGACGACCAATCGGTTCTGGATTGGCACTTTGAATCGCATCCATAAACAATACATTACCACCTGCGCTGATGTATTTTATCAATGCAGTGATGTCGTCTTGACTTAGGTTAGGGTTCTCTATATCCGCGACAAAGTTAAGAGTCATACCGTCACCGATGATTTTAGGCGGGTAGGCTTGCAGTAGTAAAATTGGAGTGTCAGACGGATTGATGCCATCAAATCCATTTTTCATTAGGTGAGTAACATTCTTGTTGAAACCGAACTCTGGACTCACAAAGAAATCATACTCAAAACCAGAGTGAGAGTTATGGTGAGCAAAGTAGGCTTTATCAATGTTGGTGGCTACTTTGAGACCTGCGGTAGGCGCTTTATCGTTAAACCATTGGAATAGGTTTGAGAAAAACAGCTTCATACTGCCGTTGTCATCGTGCTGAGGGTTTTCAATTTTGGATGACGTACATATTTGAGCTTGGCTATCAATGGTGACAGAGCGGTTGTTCCAGTAATTATCTGGGCATGAAAGAATGCTTGGGTACATCCCGTTGCCCATGAAGACGACTTTTCCTGCGCCAATTTCCCCAGCGGTAACAAATGGGAAACCGAAAGTGGCATTATCTTCATTAACAGTTGGAATTGCTGGCATATCAATACCCGGCCAATCAGCTACGTAAGGCTTACCTTCTCGAGTCCAAGCTTGTGCCTGACCGAAAGGTATCTCACGGTTTTTATCTGCACGAGGCATCATGATTGGGAACGCACGGTTTGATATGTTCAGCGCCCGCATACCGCGTGTGTAGCCAGTTGCACCATAAAAGCTACCGTTATCGTTGAATACGTGGAACGTTTCTACGTTACGGAATATTGCCGTTAATGACTCCGTGACGTATTTTCCGCTATCCAGAGATAACACCGCTGGTTGACGTATTAGGCTGCTAAAAGTCGCAGGTTGGCGTAATTCTTGATCGATCACCGAGGTGAGGCCTTGGCTAAATTGGGCTTCAAATTCATTCGGAAGACTAAAGTCTGAGCCATCAAGCTTGCCACCATTCGGAAGAGAAAGATTGATCAGTTCATTAATTACGTTTGGATAGAGAGCGAAAGTACTCTGAATCTCGTTGGTGACGATAAATGTGTTATTTTGACGTTCTGCATAACGTTCAATCAGAGCTTGAATATTTGCTTTAGTTATTGGGTTATTTGAAACGTCGGTTAGTTTGTAGTCAACTTGATTTCCCGTCACTTTACCAAACTCGAAAGTATCGATACCAAACGTTAGGGTATCTCCCCATAGGTACTCGAACTCGCCGTTTTCATCTGTTGTACCAATTGAGTTTGCCGAGAAAAAGCTCATACCTGAAATGGCATTGCCGTTAGCATCGGTTAACGTACTACGAGTCAGAACCTTACCTTCAGAACTTGGTTTATAAGCGTAGCTAGATTCAGCATCCGCAGATACAAAATCAGCATTAAGGTTACTGTTTGCTTCTGGGTCTACGGCCGGTATTACTTTGTCGTCAACGTGAGAACTAGGAGCTTTGCCTACTTCGTCCGTCGCTTCTTCTTCTTTAGATTTCAAAAAAGCATCAACTGCACTCTGAACGCCTAGATTTTGATAGATTTCATCTATATCGATCACATCGATTTCGTCTAGACATATATTGTCACTCGATTTGCAATTGTTGATTGATTGAAGAATTTGTGTCGCGTTTCTCCCATGTGGTAGCGATACTAAATCAAACGACGTTTCTACTTTGTCGTTAACTGCTGTACTTCTTGCTACTTTGGCGGTTGGAACTGTGAATTCACCCAACATTACACTACCAAAATTACAGCTAAAAGAGGTCCCTTCGAGTACTTCAAAACGGCCATTTTTAATTCGGCTACCATTACAATCTACATCACCGAGAATCACTTTACTCGATGCTTGAATCGTGCTGATATACGTTGTAGGTAGAACATCTTCTGTTGGTGGAGTGACATCCGTAGGTGGTTCAATACCTTCTTCAGGATTGGTGAATACGATATCTTCATCATTACACCCTGCGAGTGCAAGTGACACCATCGTCGCTAGAAATAGCTTATTTCTCATTATTTATAGTTTCTCTTTTTAAGGGCTGCGATACTTATTTAGGTCAAATGTTGGTGGGATGGATGGTTGAAAATCAGCCAGTATTGGAGAGCAAACGGTGGTTGTTTGTCGCACATCAGTCGAGTTAAGTATCCGCGGTTTGACGGCTCTATTGCTTATCATTGAATCCGTATTGCTCAAATTTCAGCAATGACATTTAATATAATAAGTATCTAATTTTAATGAATATTAAATGTGTAGCACGCTGTTAACCAATCAATAGAATTTACCGTGTCGATAGGTGCTTGTTTTTGTTGTGGGCGTGTTTTGTCGGAAATGACTGACAAAATAAGAGGGTGGTGGTGAATTATTTTACAATGCTGGGCAGGGTGTTCAAAAGGTGTTCCGTGGGATATAAATCGCCCCACAGAGAGTGGGGCGAAAAGTGTCAGTTTGCTTCCAAAATATTTTGATAGAGCTGTTCGTAATTGGCTTTTTCACGCTCTTGTTCATCCATCATCTGACGAATCACGGTGTCACACTGATGAACGACTGTGAGTAAAAATTCCATATCAGCATCTTTGGGCCAACGACGTGCAAGTAGCTTGATAATACTCATGCAAACCGATTGTAAGAACGGGCAGCGTTGATTAATTTCAATGTATATTTTAATCAGCTCGCTTAGCGTCATGCGGTTGGCCTGAATGTATTTGTGTTTGCTTTCGAGCCACTCCAACTTTTCGATATTTGCTTGTTGGATCTGTTTTAGCATCGTGACTTGGCTGGAAAAAATATGTTCGTGCTGATGGCTATGAATGGCTTCAGTACACTTAGGAATAAGGCGTGCAAACTCACTGTCAAAATTCATGCGATTTAATATCCAAGCAAATTGATGCAGTGGATAGAAGTGGCTAAATGGCCCCCTACGGTGTATTTCATTGAGTTTGCTAACAGCTAAAGCGTATTGATTTTCTTCCAATGCAATATGCGCGAGCAATAGGTCTAACTCAGCTTCGAGTTTTGTCGCCTCTCGCATACCAATAATTTGGCTATAAAGGCTCTTTGCTTCGTTCAATCGGGCGACTTTCAGCCCTGGTTCGCAGTTAAAACAAGTGTAGAGAATCATGCGAGCCAAGTTGATTTTGGCAAAGATAGTGTTGCGATAAGTGTCTTTGTTGATTTCCATATAGACGCGATAGTGATCCAGTGCGTTTTGATAGTCACCAACTGATATACACAGGTTGGAAATCACCAGTTCGCGCTCCGAGTTGCCTCGCACCATTTTACTCGCCAGTTCAAAGTGGCGAATAGCGGTGGGTATCTCGCTGTTCATTAAGCTGATGCTGGCGGCAGCGGTGCGAACCAAAGTGCTATTAGGCTTTGTTGCTAATAGCTTATTGATCATTACGTTAGCCGCTTTTTTATCACCCAAGTTCATCAGCGAATTAGCCAAGCCAATCGTCGCCCAGTCACACTCTTTACGGATCAATATGTTTTCATACAGAACTTTAGATTGTTCGTGTAGCTGCAAACGACTTAAAAAATCGCCTTTAAAGCGGCAAATAGTAAAGTGATATTCAGGGTAGAACGGTAATAGTTCGTCGCACAGCTCAATGCCTTTTTGATATTGATGGATCAACTGCGCAGTATAGAGTTGATATAAGGCATGCTTACGAGCGACGGCAGAATGAATACGCTCTTTGAGCGACATGATATTAAACGGCTTGAGTAAGTAGTCATCCGGTTTCAATTCGATAATTGAATGGACGACAGTTGAAGAGCTCTCACCAGTAATTAGGATCAACACCGCTTTTTCATGCAGCAAATTGTAGTGTTTCATCTCTTCAAACACTTGTTTTCCGTTGATGCCACGGCCTAAGTTGTAATCACACAAGATCAGATCATATTGCTCTTGGCGAGCGAGTTGAATACTCGCTTTGGCGCTTGAACAGTAAGTAATGTTGCGGTCATGAAACCCGAGCTTGAGTAGCATGCTTTTTACTGTGACGACGACAATTGAGGCATCATCAACAATCAGTACCTTTAAAGAGGAAAAGTGGTTCATTGGTTCTTATCTAAACTGTGCTAACTCGACAATAGATTGAATTTCCAGCTTTTTGAAAATTCTATTTTTATAAGTACTCACCGTCTTCTCGCTGATGTCGAGCGTGGTGGCGACTTTTTTGTTGTTAAAGCCTTTTAGCAATAAATTGGCGACGTTGATTTCTTGTGTCGACAGTAATTGATAGATTTTCTGAATACTGCTTTTATCACGGTCACTTAATATTGATGCGATTGTCTGAATGTAGCGCGGATTTTTATTAGCTTTAAAGCAATGGTAATTGTGATTAGTGATCGTGATTTCAACGGGGTTGTTGCCTTCCAACAAGCACACCGAGCCAATGAAATTGGTGGAGTTCAAGTTGGCGAGTAATTCGTTAACATCACAATCAAGAAAATCGATATCAATCACTAATAAACTGACTTTTTGTATCTCGTCATTTTCAAGTAATTGACTGATACCTTTGTAAGTAAAGATTCGGCCGAAGATCGCATCTTTACCCATTGCTTTGGTAATGGCGTGAGAGGATGAGGTGTTTGGGCTAAGAATCACGGCATCATGCAATGGTTGCAGCTCTGCCGATTCATGTTCAACATCCTGATAATGCGAGACAAATTCCCACAAGGCTGCAATAGGGAGAGGTTTACAGGCATAGAAGCCCTGATAGCTGTCGACCCCTAAACTGTTGAGATATTGCAGAGTCGCTTCGTCTTCAATACCTTCGACAACGCAGTGCAAGCCAAGTGAATTGGCTAATTGCACACACATACTGGTCAATTGCTGGTTACGATAGTTACTCGTCACATCCTTAATAAAGCTACGATCAATTTTGAGCTCGGTGAAAGGCAATAACGCCAACTGACTAAGCGAGGCGTGGCCAGTACCAAAATCATCGATCGATAAGCAAATACCATGCATGCGCAAACGAGCCAAGTTGGCCAGTGAATTGCGTGAGTAATCATACACTTCGTATTCGGTTAGTTCGAGTACGAGGCGTTTTGGTGAGAACTGGTGTTGTTCACATAACGCCAGTAAGCGGTCGCACATGTCATCTTCAAAATTAGATTGGCTAACATTGATTGATAGGCTGATGTCTTGCTGAAGCAGTGCCACAGCAGCGATCGCTTTTTCTGCTACGTGCCAAAACAATTGATCACTTAAGCCCATTTGATGAATGGTCGTTAGGAAACTGGCAGGGGTAAGTACCCCAAAACGCGGGTGTAAGCAGCGGATCAGTGATTCTACACCGATGATACGTTTGCTATGAACACTGAATTGCGGTTGATAGTAGTTAACGAACCAATTTTGTTCGAAAGCATCAATGACTTCTTGTTCACTCAAGCAAATATGATTGGCATCTTCAGTCGATTGCAGCTTACGGCTTTCGAAGCGTTCGAACATGGTTTGCAAAGCTGAGACGGAATGAGGCTTATTGATGGTATCGACAAACTTAAAACCAGCGGCAATACACATGTTGCTGGTCAACTCAATCACATCCTCACGCATGGCACTGTGGATAGCAATGCCAATATTGAGAGAGTGGTTAGACAGGGTTGCAAGAAATTGAATACCATCCATGTCTGGCAAGTTTATATCACAAATAATGAATTCGATGTTCTGTTGCTGACAGATCTCAAGCGCCGATTGAGCATCACGAGTGAGTACAATATGATGATATCCCAGCGCCATGAGCGACAGCTTAAGCTTGGTTGCTTGAATAATGTCGTCTTCAATTATAAGTATTTGCATGGTTATTGCCTTGTTTCTAGCCATAATTTTACTTTGCTATTTATAGCTTGTAATTCTTCGATAATGCTTTGTTTTAAGTTGGCTTTATCTTCTACAATATCCGTTGCTTCGTACTGTTTTGTTGCTTCAGTAAGCGTATTCATCTCAAGTAAAGCGGATGACCCCTTTATTCGATGAATGATCGCTTTATCATCCATGCTTCCTTTTTCTAGTGCTTTGATCTCTTTTTGGAAGGTTTCAAAAACCACCAAAGCCATTTCCATTTGTTCTTTTTCGCCGCCAGAGTTCAACCAATTCATATTTTCATTTGAGTCTGCTTTAGGCGGTTTAGCCACTATATATTGAGTCAATACTTGGCTAAGTTCACTGAGCGTGTAAGGCTTATATAGTACATCATTCATACCGCAAGCCTGTGCTTTTTCTGCAATAATTCGTGAGTCTTCCGCAGTACATCCAATAATGGGCAGTGAGCCAAACTTATCAGGCTGCGCTTTAATCGATTTGGCCAGCTCGAAGCCACTCATCAATGGCATATGACAATCGGTTAGCACTAGTGAAACGTGCTCAGTAAACTGCTCCAAGTAGTCCAGAGCTTCTTGGCCATTGCTGACGATGTGGAACTCAACCCCAAGCCGCGCCAATTGTTTGTGCAGTAGCATCTGGTTGATCAGATCGTCATCAGCGACGAGGATTAAGCCTTGAGCATCTTCGATCGCTTTGGTTGCGACAATATCATCTTGACGTGTCATTGCTGTCCAGCGTTCAAAGAGCCTATCAGGATAAATATTACCCAAACATTTGTGCTCATTAGTCGTGTTCACACGTTTGCCTAGCCAGGCTGATAGCCATTGTGCTTCTCTCTCTGTATCAGCTAGCAAGTTTTCACCCAATTGGATCGTGCTTGGTTTACTGATGATTGGGATCACACACATCACGGTAGTGCCAATGCCAAAATCACTGTAAATATTTATCTCGCCACCCATGAGAGCAATCAGATTCTTGGTAATACTCATACCAAGTCCTGTACCACCATAACGACGTGAAATATCTTTATCTGCTTGGACAAAAGGCTCAAATACCGTTTCAAGCTGTGCGCTGGTCATGCCGCAACCGGTATCGGCGATACTGATCGTCATCAGTTCTTCAGTGTTACTGATGCAGACAGTAATCGAACCAAACTTGGTAAACTTGAGAGCATTTGACAACAAGTTAGCCAGCACTTGATTGACGCGCATCGCATCCATTTCAACTTGATGGATGGCCGATGGGTGCCAATCTAAAACAAAATTTAAGCCTTTCACTTTTGCGACGGTCTCAAAACTGCGTAGAGAGGGGCACAGCTCTTGGTAAACGTTATGGCTACGAACATCGATTTGCAGTTGTCGAGCTTCGATTTTTGAAAAATCAAGGATCTCGTTGACCTGACTTTTTAAACGTTGTGCAGAATGAACGGCGTTTTTGAGCAGCTCCGCATCTTGTGGTTTCTTTAAGTTAAATTGCAGTAGTTCCATCAATCCGAGCATGGCAGCAATCGGTGTGCGTAATTCATGGCTGACCACCGCCAGAAAGTGATTGCGTGCTTCAATGGCTTGCATTGCTTGCTGATTTGAGAGTTGTAAATCAGCTTCAAACTGTTTCTCGACGGTAATGTCATCGACCACCGTCATTCGGTGATTTGAGCCCAACTCAGGGTGAATAATCGCTTGATGACGAATATGAAAATAACGACCACTTAACGAACAGTCGCTCACGTCGTAATACAAAACTTCATTACTTTCGGTACTCAACACATCATGAGTAAAACCGCAGGGTGTTACGGGGCTATTGGCAGAGTCCATCTGACAATCTTTTACTTTGTCGCTGTAAACGGAGTTAGTAAAAACAATCTCTTCATTCTCATCGGTAATGAAAATGATGCTGGGCATATTATCGAGCAGCGTCGAAAGCCAACTGATTTCACTTTGCGATAGTTGATTGATTTTTTGCGTACGTTTTAGTCGACCAGACAATACCCCAAGGACAGCAATACCAATGAGGATAAAGATAGTTACCAGTACTAACGCCAAAATAACGTAGTAATCGACCATATTTTTGCTGTATCCATAGTTTACAAATAGCTTACTATGGCCCTGCTTGAGCGTTTCAATTTCACTATGGTCAGTAATAGCCAACATGCGAGAGAGCATATTAAGCAGTAGTGCCGAGTCTTTTCTAACAGACATCACCAGTGGAATGTCAAAATCCATGTAGTCAGGTTTAGGCAACGACTCAAACTGATAGTTCGCGCTATTACTATTGCTGTACAAATAGTCTTCTATGATCTCTCGATCTAATAAAAGGTGTGTGATTTTACCGGCGTTAAAATCAACCAACATATCCGCTGCACTCGAATACACGATAACGGGTTCATGTCGCTCAATTTCGGCGATTTGCGGTTGAAGTGTACTGGTACGGTCTAATACGGCTAAAATTCTCTTCGTATCGACGTTCTTAGCTTTTATTAAGCCATATTCAACGGTTGTGTATCTCTCAGTAATCAGTTGTGTTTTTGGATTGATGCTAAAGACATTTTTTCCCGGTAATACATCAACTAAGCCTTGCTCTAGCATCTCTTCTATATTTCGGCCATTGGCTGGTACATATTCAAACTCAAAGAGTGTCTTTCTTTCCAGAAGGTCTAATAGATCATGCACATAACCGCGAACGTCACCGCTTTTTTCATCTAAATATGAAAGAGGGTAACTGTGTTCTTGAATTGTGTAGCGGATCGTTGGATTTTTTTGTTGGTTTTGTAATAGCTGCCAATGCGCCATCTCGTTAAGTACGTAGAGGTTCGACAATTTGATGTTAGTGAGTGCTAACTGATGATCTTCAATCGCATTATCAAGTGTCTTTTTGATGTTTGGTCGATCTTTAGCCATCATCAGACCAATATCAGCACTGCCCATATTGTGTTCTAGGAAAATGCGTCCGTGAGAATGGCGTGGATCAAGAATGTACTGATTCACTTCGATCAGTGTTGTTACAGTGGCATCGGCGATATTGTGGCGTAGCATTTGAGCCACGACATTCAATTTGTTCGAAGTAACGAATTTGGTCACGCCAAACTTTTCCAGTGCTTCGCAATCTTCACCACCACGCACACAAACCCAAGTCCAAGACGCGGGGTCTTGATCTTGCAGTTTATCATCGGCTAACCAGATAATTTTCTTTAGGGAGATCAGAGGCTCGGAGAATTGGAAGCGTTTTCGACGTAATTCGCTACTTGCAAACCCAATGGTGGCATCAACTCTGTGATTTTCCAATGCACTAAACAACTGCTCAAAATCATCGTAGCCGCGATAGACTAACTTGAGATTCAATACTTCGGTGAGAGTAATGAGAAAATCATGGTAAAGCCCGGATGGATTATCGATTCCTCCCCAGTAAGGCGCCCATTTTTCTTTAGGCATGCCAACCACCAAACGGTCATGATTAAATTCGTCTGCATAACTTGGTGTCGTAAATAGGATGGCATTTAAAAAGGTGAAAAAGATTAAGGCAAATCGAAACACGTTTGGGGGGGTACTCAGGATAAATTCGGGCGGCGATTTTATCAGCTAATACACGAAGGGCAAAGTAAAAATAAAGCTTAAATTTAACCTTTAAAAACAGTAGGTTACCACATGTAGGAATTATCCTACACGGGATGAATTTGCTGTTTTGTTGCGCAACGGATGGATTTGTATCAAGTTAAAACTACTGAAATCGGTGGCGCATAAAATCGAGGAATGATCGCAAACGTTTGGGTTGGTAGCGGTCTTTATGGAAAATAGCTGAAAAAGGCACTGAGGCGATTTTCCACTCAGGCATGAGTTCAATTAACTCGCCACTTTTGATTTCTTTCTCACAGTACACCTTAGGGACTCGAATAATACCGTTACCCATTTTGGCCGCCTTAATTAAGGCGCGCCCATTCTTACAGGTTAACTTTCCTTTAACGTGAATCTCAACCGATTTATTGGGGAACTCAGGGTCAACAAAACTCCACTTGGTGACAGAGCCGGTGAGCGTTCTGTGTTGTTGGAGCTGTTTAGGATGGGTGAGCTCACCGTAATTGGTGACGTATTCAGGGCTTGCGAGTGTCACCATGTCGATATCCATTAAATGCTTGGCGACGAAACCTGCATCTTCCAAATTACCCATGCGAAAAGCGATATCAAATTGATCATCAATGAGATCAATCCGATGGCTGGAAAAATCTAAATCTATCGTTACCTGAGGATGGAGCGAGAGAAAATCAGCAATGGCTGCCGCGATCACTTCTTCTCCTAAATAGCCTCCAACACAGTTAACGCGCAACAAACCTTGTACTTGTTCAGTGTCGTCAATCGCGGCAATTAAGGCTTGATCAATTTGATGTAGAGCCGTTTCACATTGACGATAAAAACGTTCACCGGCTTGTGTTAAACGTAAAGTCCGCGTGGTACGTGTGAGAAGTGTTACTCCCATCTGTTTTTCTAGCGCGGTAATTTGCCGTGAAACATGTGAGCGCGATACCGCCAAGGCATCGGCTGCTTTGGTGAAATTGCCAAGCTGCGCAATAAGTACGAACGAACGGATATCGGCAAGGTTAATTTGATTGAGCATCATATTGGCCTAAATTTAGTGGTAACGGACGCTTTTAATGGCAAAGCAATAGCTGCCTATCACTGGGCACATAGCAGTGGTAGGCAGTTCAGCAAGTCTTTCGTTTAATAGCGTTATTCTCTTATTGTTGCACAGTAGCAACAGTGAGTGAACTTAAATGCTATATATCAACGATAAAGGCTTTCGTAATATAGCGCCATCAGCAGGGGATAAGCCCTGACTTCTTATTAAAATGGTTTAACTCTTTGGAGAACAACATGAAAAAGCTCGTTGTTATTACAGGTGCAAGTTCTGGTATTGGTGAAGCAATCGCTCGTCGCATGAGCGATGCAGGCCATCCACTGTTGTTGATTGCGCGTCGTTTGGAACGCTTGGAGTCTCTTAACCTTCCGAATACTCTATGTGAAAAAGTCGATGTACTCGATAAAGCAGCATTTGAAGCAGCGATCACTAAAGCGGAAGCTCAATTTGGTCCTGCAGATTGTATTGTTAATAATGCCGGTGTGATGCTGTTGAGCGAATTAGATGTGCAAGATCCTAATGAATGGAAACGCATGTTTGATGTGAACGTGATCGGCTTGATGAATGGTATGCAAGCGGTATTAGCACCAATGAAAGCACGTCGTAGCGGCACGATTATTAATATTAGCTCTGTGGCTGGTCGCAAAACCTTCCCTAATCATGCTGCTTACTGTGGAACCAAGTTTGCAGTGCATGCTATCTCTGAAAATGTGCGTGAAGAAGTGGCTAATTTCGATGTACGTGTTACCACTATTGCTCCAGGAGCGGTTGAGACAGAGCTACTGTCACACACGAGTAATCAACAGATCAAAGACGGTTATGGTGACTGGAAAGAAGAGATGGGTGGTGTACTCGCGGCTGACGATATTGCTCGTGCGGTTGAGTATGCTTATGCGCAGCCGCAAGGCGTGTGTGTACGTGAAGTGGTTATCGCGCCAACACGTCAACAGCCTTAATCGATCGCTCTAGTTAATGAGAGATTTAAAATTGTGCCCCTCAATATGAGGGGCTTTTTTGTTTATGACTAATTAGTGACTAAATCTAAATAATTATACGTTTCTAGGATTAATATACTTTGGTTTTCTTTTCGTTTTTATCAGCCAGCTCTAGATGACTTTAAATAAATGACAGTGATTGATGAATGCCTTGTAAGCCTGATGTTAATACCTATTGAGGTTTGGTTGTGGTTTGTACGAAAAATCTCAACATAACAGGTGCTTTTAGAGCCTCAAGCTGCAACTTTGATGTAAGTTGGCGTTATATGCCGTATTTTTGTTTTAATGTGGTTGTTTATTGTGGTTATTAACGAATTGTGAGGAATTATTCAATTTTTTAATACATTTTTATGGAAAATTACTTTGGGGATTGCTAATATGTGCCACAACCTTTGTAAGGTTTTAGTTATTTATGCTTATTTATCGAGCGATTTAAAACTAAACCACTATCGTTCAAGTGGACTTGCAAAGGAGTCATGGATGCAATAAAAAAACTTGGAGTTTTTACACATGTATAAGAATAAAATTACCCAAGCCCTTCTTCTAGGCGCTGGTCTGGCCGTAGCGGCCACTTCTACTGTTTCAATCGCTGCAGACGTTCCTGCGGGCACTAAACTTGCGCAAGTACAAGAGTTGGTTCGTGGTAACGGAACTGAAGTTGCAACGATCGACCCACATAAATCTCAAGGTGTACCAGAGTCTCACGTTATCGCTGATTTGCTTGAAGGCCTAGTGGGTCAAGATGCAAACGGTAATATTATTCCTGGTGTTGCCGATAGTTGGGAAACGGCAGACAACAAGACCTTTACTTTCCACCTACGCAAAGATGCGAAGTGGTCAAATGGTGATCCAGTAACCGCGCACGATTTTGTCTACAGTTTTCAGCGTTCTGTCGATCCTATGACCGCATCTCCTTACTCTTGGTATATGGAATACACCAAGATGAAAAATGCAAAGGATATTATTGCAGGTAAAGCCGATAAGAGCACCTTGGGAGTGAAAGCGCTCGATGATCAAACCTTGGTGGTTGAATTAGACTCGGCAGTACCATACTTCGTAATGATGATGGGCCACACCACAACCAAACCGGTTCACAAAGCAACCGTTGAAAAGTTTGGTGATCAATGGACGAAGCCAGAAAACTTTGTTGGTAATGGTGCATTTGTCGTTGATAAATGGGTTGTGAATGAGCGTCTAGTTCTTAAGCGTAATGAGCAATACTGGGATAACGATAAGACCGTACTGAACCAAGTTACGTTCTTGCCAATTGAAAACCAAGTAACGGAGATGAACCGTTTCTTGTCAGGCGAAATTGATTTTACTAACGAACTGCCGTTGGAGCATTTCAAACGCCTAAGCAAAGAGCACCCGGAGTCTGTTTCTGTCGTGGGTAACCTTTGTACTTACTACTACCTATTTAACACTAAGAAAGCCCCGTTTGATGACGTTCGCGTTCGTCAGGCAGTTTCTTACACTATCGACCGTAACATCGTTGCGAATGCGATCATGGGACAAGGTCAAAAACCGGCGTATTTCCTAACACCTGAAATCACTGCTGGTTTTGAACCTGAAATGCCAGCATACGGTCAGATGAGTCAACAAGAGCGCAACGCAGAAGCGAAGCGTCTATTGGAAGAAGCGGGTTACGGAAAAGATAACCCTCTGAAATTCACTCTGCTTTACAACACGTCAGAGAACCACAAAAAAGTGGCGATCGCATTAGGTTCTATGTGGAAAAAATCACTGGGCCTTAATGTTACGCTTGAAAACCAAGAGTGGAAAACTTACCTATCAACTAAAGATTCAGGCAACTTCGAAATTGCTCGTGCTGGCTGGTGTGGTGACTACAACGAAGCGTCTTCGTTCCTAACTCTTATGAAGAGTGGTAACACGACCGGTGGTATTCACTACGATAGCAAAGCGTACGATGATTTGATGGAACGCGCGATCACCTCAACATCTGAAGAAGAGCGTAAAGCCCTTTATAGTGAAGCTGAGAAGTTGATGGCGAAAGACATGCCTATCGCTCCTATCTACCAGTACGTGAAATCACGTCTACTTTCTCCTAAGGTTGGTGGTTTCCCAGCAAACAACCCAGAAGAGAAAATCTACTCGAAAGATCTGTACATCATCGAGTAATTCTTCACCCGATAGAACTATAAAAATAGAGCCACTGCATAACGCGTTAAGCGCATGCAGTGGCCAATTGTACCTTGGTTTATCGAGAGGCTAAGCAGGATAGCTGCGCCTGTCGCCAGGTACACATTCATACATTTTACTGTCACAGACTGAAAGAGTGAGTTTATGCTTAAATTCATCGCAAAAAGGATATTTGAAGCGATCCCAACTATGTTGGTGTTGATCACAGTATCTTTCTTTCTCATGCGTTTCGCACCGGGTAACCCATTTTCAAGCGAACGTCCTTTACCACCAGAAGTCATGGCTAACATTGAAGCGAAATACGGCCTAGATAAGCCGGTCGCTGAGCAATATTTCACCTACCTAACCAACGTTATCCAAGGTGATTTTGGCCCATCTTTTAAATACCTTGATTACTCTGTTAACGAGTTGATGGCGGATGCACTGCCTGTCTCGGCGAAAGTGGGGGTGATTGCCTTTATCTTCACCGTCATTCTTGGTGTCTCGATCGGTACTTTTGCTGCCCTGCGGCAAAATAGCATCGTCGACTACGCCATTATGTCGACGGCAATGCTTGGGGTGGTATTGCCCTCCTTTGTATTAGCGCCAGCACTGATCTATTTATTTTCACTGCATTGGAAAATATTCCCTGCTGGTGGGTGGCAAGATGGTGGTTTCGAATATCTCGTTCTGCCTGTTATCGCCATGTCTTTACTTTACGTTGCAACCTTCGCTCGTATTACGCGTGGTTCAATGATTGAAACCTTAAACAGTAACTTTATTCGTACCGCACGTGCGAAAGGTTTGAGCTACCCGTATATCGTGGTGAAACACGCTCTGAAACCTGCATTGTTACCTGTTGTGTCATACATGGGGCCTGCGTTTGTCGGCATTATTACCGGTTCGGTTGTGGTAGAAACCATTTTTGGTCTGCCAGGTATAGGCAAGCTGTTTGTGAATGCTGCCTTCAACCGTGACTATTCGCTAGTAATGGGTGTCACCATTTTAATTGGTTTCCTCTTTATTCTATTCAACGCCATCGTTGATATTTTACTAGCAATGATCGACCCGAAAATTCGCTACTAGCAGGGATGTATGGTTATGTTGACAAAAAAAGAAAACCTTGAAGCGATCGAAAAGTTCTCAGAGAACTTAGAAATTGAAGGTCGCAGTTTATGGCAAGACGCTCGTATCCGCTTTATGCGTAACAAAGCGGCAATGGTGAGTTTGTTTATTTTAGTATTGATGACATTGGCAGTGATCTTTTTGCCAATGTTCTCACCGTATGCCTTTGATGATACTGATTGGTATGCGATGCACGTTGGACCGAATGCTGAACACTGGTTTGGTACCGACAGTTTAGGCCGTGATTTATACGTACGTACGTTAGTGGGTGGTCGCATCTCCTTGATGGTGGGTGTGATGGGCGCTTTTGTTGCGGTATTGATTGGTACGCTTTACGGCGCCGCTTCTGGTTTTATCGGCGGTAAAGTGGATCGCATCATGATGCGTATTCTCGAGATTCTATACGCCGTACCATTCATGTTCCTTGTGATTGTTTTGGTCACTTTCTTTGGTCGTAATATCGTGCTGATTTTCGTTGCGATCGGTGCGATTGCGTGGCTCGACATGGCGCGTATTGTACGTGGTCAAACACTGAGTTTACGCAGTAAAGAGTTTATCGAAGCGGCGCATGTGTGTGGTGTCAGTAACTGGAAGATCATCACTCGTCATATTGTGCCGAACGTTTTGGGTATTGTAGCGGTTTACTCAACCTTACTTATCCCAAGTATGATTTTGACGGAATCTTTCCTTTCATTCCTTGGTCTTGGTGTTCAAGAGCCGATGACAAGTTGGGGCGCGCTGCTACAAGAAGGCTCGCAAACGATGGAAATTGCAATCTGGCAGCTGGCGTTCCCAGCCTCGTTCATGGTTGTGACTCTATTCTGCTTCAACTACGTTGGTGATGGCCTGCGCGATGCGCTGGATCCTAAAGACAGATAATCAATAATAACGATGATAAGGAAGCGAAGATGAGCTTATTAGATGTCAAAGATCTGCGCGTCGAGTTTACCACTCAAGATGGTATTGTAACCGCAGTTAACGATTTGAATTTTTCACTCAATCAAGGTGAGACCCTTGGTATTGTGGGTGAGTCCGGCTCTGGTAAATCACAAACGGTGTTTGCCATTATGGGGCTGCTAGCGAAAAACGGCATTATTTCCGGTAGTGCTAAGTTTGAAGGTCGTGAAATTCTTAATTTGCCAGAAAAAGAGCTAAACAAAGTTCGTGCTGAGCAAATTGCCATGATTTTCCAAGACCCAATGACCTCACTTAACCCATACATGAAAGTCAGTGACCAGCTGATGGAAGTGCTGATGCTGCATAAAGGTATGGGGAAAGCAGAAGCGTTTGAAGAATCAGTACGCATGCTGGAAGCGGTAAAAATCCCTGAAGCGCGTAAACGTATCACCATGTACCCGCACGAGTTTTCAGGCGGTATGCGCCAACGTGTGATGATAGCAATGGCACTGCTGTGTCGCCCTAAATTGCTGATTGCCGATGAACCAACCACCGCACTGGATGTAACGGTTCAAGCGCAAATCATGGATTTGCTTAATGAGCTGAAACAAGAGTTCAACACGGCGATTATCATGATCACGCACGACTTGGGTGTGGTTGCCGGTTCATGTGACAAAGTACTGGTAATGTATGCTGGCCGTACCATGGAATATGGCTCGGTGGACGATATTTTCTACAACCCAAGCCACCCGTATGCGGAAGGTCTGTTAAGAGCGATCCCGCGTTTAGATACAGAAGGTGAAATACTTCCAACCATCCCGGGTAACCCGCCAAACTTGCTACGTTTGCCAACTGGCTGCCCGTATCAAGAGCGTTGCCACCGTGTTACCGAGCGTTGCTCTAAAGAAGCGCCTATCTTGTTGCCATTTGGCGATGATCGTCAGCGCGCGTGTTTTTCTGATTGGGAGGCTTGGAACCGATGAGCACAGATAAAAAATTACTACTGGACGTTAGAGATCTTAAAGTTCACTTCAGCATTGCCTCTAAATCGGCATGGCCATGGGCTAAACCTGCCAGCTTGAAAGCGGTGGATGGCGTCAATGTTCGCTTGTATGAGGGGGAAACCTTAGGCGTTGTGGGTGAGTCCGGCTGTGGTAAATCCACCTTTGCTCGCGCCATTATCGGCTTGGTTGAAGCGACGGAAGGCGAAGTGGTGTGGCTAGGTCAAGATTTGACTAAAATGCGCAGTGTGCAACGCCGTGAAACGCGCAAAGAAATCCAGATGATCTTCCAAGATCCGCTGGCGTCACTCAACCCGCGCATGACCGTTGGCGACATCATTGCAGAGCCACTAGAAACCTTCTACCCAGAGCTTTCAAAGCAACAAGTCAAAGATAGCGTAAAAGAGATGATGACTAAGGTTGGCCTGCTACCGAACGTGATTAACCGCTATCCGCATGAATTTTCTGGTGGTCAATGTCAGCGTATTGGTATTGCTCGAGCACTGATCTTAAAACCAAAAATGATCATTTGTGATGAACCGGTATCTGCACTGGACGTTTCAATTCAAGCTCAGGTCGTTAACCTACTGAAAGAGTTGCAAAAAGAGCTTGGTTTGTCGCTGGTCTTTATTGCTCATGACTTATCCGTAGTGAAGCACATCTCTGATCGCGTATTGGTGATGTATTTAGGTAACGAAGTGGAGTTGGGTGAATCGGACGCGCTATTTGCTGATCCTAAGCATCCTTACACGCGCGCTTTAATGTCGGCCGTACCAATTCCAGACCCTAAATTGGAACGCGAGAAAACAATACAAATGTTGGAAGGCGATTTGCCATCGCCAATCAATCCTCCATCTGGTTGTGTGTTCCGTACCCGTTGTCCACAAGCTACCGAGATTTGTGCGCAGAAAAAGCCACAATTACAAGGTTCAGATGTTCACGCTGTGGCTTGTTTGAACGTCAGCGTCTAGGTGGTTTGCATTAAATCATTGTGATGATTTCGCCTGTGACAGGCATAGGCGCGGCTTCTTTGTAGGTCGCGCTTTTTTTATCTGATGAGAATGCAAACGTTAAATTGGCACTAAAAGCCACTATTAAATTGTGGTTTTATTATAATTGTGAACTATATCAATAAACTGCATGGCGTGCGCTTGATCTCACTCTTAGACTGCTATTTAATCCGCGGCGCGCAATATCGCGTTATGACACATTGATAGCATGTTAACGTAAATGAAAAATACTCTTGTTGCTTCGGCCCTAGTCGGCCTTCTTTCTTCTTCTCCTGTTTGGTCCGCTACCACTCTTAATATCTACAACTGGTCTGAGTATCTTCCTCAATCGATCATTGAAGATTTCACAAAAGAAACCGGTATTAAAGTTAATTACGCGACGTTTGAAAGTAATGAAACCATGTACGCTAAGCTTAAGCTTATCGATGGTGAAGGTTACGACATCGTAGTGCCATCGACCTACTATGTATCCAAACTGGCGAACGATGGACTATTGCATCGTATTGATAAATCGAAAATCGACACTTTCGCACAGCTAGATTCAAGCATCATGAATCAAAGCTTTGATCCACAGAACAACTACTCTTTGCCTTACATGTGGGGCAGTACTGCCATCGGTTATAATTCTGAAGTGATCGACGGTAGTCAACTGACTGGCTGGGCTGATTTGTGGAACAGTGAGTACGCAGGCCAACTGCTGCTTACGGATGATGTGCGTGATGTAATGGGCATGGCATTGATCTTAGGCGGTCATAGCGTGAACTCCCAAGATGCCGATGAATTGCAACAAGCGTATGAGCGCTTAACCAGCTTAAAACCTAACGTTATGGTGTTTAACTCTGATGCACCACACGTGCCACTGATCACCGGTGAAGTGAATGTTGGTATGCAGTGGAACGGTACGGCTTACCGCGCCCAGCAAGAAAATCCTGCGATTCGCTTTGTTTACCCACGCGAAGGGGCGATTTTCTGGATGGACAACATCGTGATTCCAGAAAAAGCACAGAATAAAGAAGCGGCTTACGCTTTCATTAACTTCTTACTTGAGCCAGAAAATCAGGCGACGGTGGTAAAAGAGATCGGTTATGCTGTGCCAAATTTACAGGCGCTGGCACATTTGCCGACAGAAATTCGCGATAGCGAAATCATTTTCCCGCCAGCAGACGTTAAACAAAAAGGCCAATTTCTTGGTAGTGTCGGTGACGCAGTAGGATCTTATGAGCGTTACTGGATGGAGCTTAAAAAGTAGTGAAAGTTATTTACAGCGAGAAGCAGCGTTTACACCGAGTGAAGTATGAGTTTCTTTCCGGTGAACCAACCGCGTGCTTTGAAAAACCTGAACGTGCTGACATGGTGCTAAACGCGATTGATCAGCATGGTGGTTTTAGTGTGATTGCGCCTAACAGTTATGGCACCGAACCAATGCAGTGGGTTCATACCGCTGATTATGTTGAGTTCCTGCAATCGGCTTGGTCTGAGTGGGAAGCCCGCTTTGGTAGCGAACACGATGCTTCGCCGTATTGTTTTATTAGTCCACGCCATTTGCGCCATCGTATCCCAAAAGATATCGAAGGTAAGTTGGGCTACTACAGTTTCGACATGACGGCTGCGATCACCAAAACCAGTTGGGAAGCGATTCAGTCTGCGACAGATTGTGCTTTAACCGCTGCTGATTTGATCATGCAAGGTGAGCAATCGGTATTCGCACTGTGTCGCCCACCGGGTCACCATGCAGCGCCTGATTTAATGGGCGGTTACTGCTACATCAACAATGCTGCGATTGCTGCTGAGTCACTGCGCCGTCAAGGCAAAGAGAAAGTCGCGATTTTGGACGTTGATTACCATCATGGTAATGGCACACAAAGCATCTTCTACGAACGTGACGATGTGTTGTTTGTGTCGATTCATGGCGATCCAGATTACGATTACCCGCACTATATTGGCTTTGCTGATGAAGTGGGAGAAGGGGCAGGTGAAGGCTTTAACCTCAATCTTCCATTACCACAAGGTAAAACCGACTGGACTTTGTATGGCCCTGCATTACAAACTGCGTTGGAAAAAATCCAACAGTTTGGCGCGGATGCCTTGGTGATCTCTTTGGGTATGGATACCTACGAGCACGATCCAATCAGTTACTTCAAACTAAACCGCGATAACTATGCTGAAATTGGTCGTCAATTAGGCCAGTTGCAATTGCCAACCTTGTTTGTATTTGAAGGTGGTTATGCGGTGGATGACCTTGGCCATAATACTGTCGCAGTATTAGATGGTTATATGAACTCTCCAGCGTAACGTCAGTTCTGAATACGGAAGGTATAATAGTCGCCCACTTTAAGTGGGCGTTTTTTATCTGAGAATCCAGTGACTTATTTACCCTAGCTTCATTTGAAAAAGCTGAACATCTTCGGCAATTTATTCCGCTTATCTATCGTGATTCACTGATTATACTGATTAATAGTGAATACGATTAAGGAGCGAATAAAATGGGACAATTGGTTAACGGCGTTTGGCACGATACCTGGTATGACACCAAAAATAATGGCGGCAAGTTTGTCCGTGAAGACGCGGGGTTTCGTGATTGGGTGCAGGACAACCCAAAAGCCAAGTTTCAACCAGAATCCGGTCGCTACCATCTTTATGTCTCCCTTGCTTGCCCTTGGGCTCACCGCACGCTTATCTTACGAACGCTGAAAGGGCTAGAGCCACACATCGATGCGACGGTTGTCTGCCCTGATATGCTCAGTGAAGGCTGGCAAATGGGCTTACCTGAACCCTTATTTGGTCACACCCGGCTGCATCAAATTTACACCCAAGCGAAGGCCGATTACACGGGCAGAGTGACGGTGCCCGTCTTATGGGATAAGAAAACCCAAACGATTGTGAGTAATGAATCATCAGAGATCATCCGCATGTTTAACCGCGAGTTTGATCGCCTTACTGGTAATGTGGATGATTACTATCCGCAGCATCTACGTAGCGTAATTGATGAGTGGAATGACTATATTTATCCGGCGATTAATAATGGCGTGTATCGGTGTGGCTTTGCGACTACCCAAGAGGCTTATGAAGAAGCGTATCAGCAGTTGTTTGAGGCGCTTGATCGAGTAGATCGTCATCTTGAAACGCATCGTTACCTTGCGGGTAACCAAATAACCGAAGCGGATTGGCGTTTGTTCACCACATTGATTCGTTTCGATGCGGTCTATGTTGGTCATTTCAAATGCAATAAGCAGCGCATCCAAGACTATCCGAATCTAAATGGCTACTTTAAAGAGCTCTATCAGGTAGAGGGGATCGCGCAGACGACAGACTTTTACCACATCAAGCGCCATTATTATTTTAGCCATACCAGTATTAATCCCACTCAAATTGTGCCGCAAGGGCCGCTATTAGATTTGGAATCTCCTCACGGGCGGATGCATCTATAGGCTAATCAATCGTTGTGATCGACGAGTGTCATCTCATGTTGTGGGCGAAGATCAGCAAGCAAGTTCTTACCCTGCTGAGCAAGATCTTGCTTGTTAGGGCAAGATCTTGCTCGGTCAAACTAGTTGTTCAAGTTAAATAACTGATATTAAGGGTTATTTTCTTTGGCATTATTCTTGTATTTACTCATCAAACGGAGTGTCACTTAACCCAATCGCTAATCAATAGCATGACGTTATTTCTAAATCGGTGGTTTTTGTACCGAATGTCTAAATATCGAAGTGGCCGTTACCTCTTAAGATTCACTTTTCTTGGGAGATTTTGCTGTTTAGATCATAAGGAATAGTGATGGCCACATTAGCATTCACCATTAAAATTAATGGCTTGGAAGATGACACTTTAGTTGTTCGTCAATTTGAAGGGCATGAGACCCTCTCTGAGGGTGAGTTTGCCAATCAGTCTTGTTATGGCTTTCGTTACCAAGTTGAGCTTGCCAGTCGCCGTTTAGACTTAACGCCGGATGACATCGTCGATCAACCCGTCGAGTTAACAATGTATCGCAATGCCCAATGTGTGCAGCGGGTGCATGGTATTGTGCGCAGCTTTTCTCAAGGGGATATTGGTCATCATCATACTTTCTATTCTCTTACGATAGTCCCCGCGCTAGAGCGTTTATCTTTAAGGCAAAACAGCCGTATTTTCCAGTTGCAAACCGTACCTGAAATCATCTCGGTGTTATTGCAAGAGATGGGTATTCAAGATTACGCCTTTGCCTTAACGAGAGAGTGTTTGCCGCGAGAGTTCTGCATTCAATATCGAGAAACTGATTTAGCGTTTATTCAGCGCCTAGCGGCTGAAGAGGGGCTGGTATACAACTTTGAACATGTTGATGGGAAACACTCGGTAATTTTTAGTGATGCAACCGAGTTGTTGCCGAGTTTGGAGATGCCCATTACCTATAATGCGCAGGCTGGTGGGGTTGCTGACACGCCGTATATCCATGCTCTACAAAGCCAAACGCAAGCAGAAGTGGCGCAAGTGACGCTGCATGATCGTAGCTTTAAAAAACCAACCTACCGTTTTGCCCAGCATGCCCAAGCAAGCGAGCTGGATTATCAGCGTGATGACTACGAGCACTTTGATTATCCAGGGCGTTATAAACAGGATGAAAGTGGTAAGGCGTTTAACCAGATTCGATTGGATTACTTGAGAAGAGAAGCGTACACCGCCAATGGACGAAGTAATCAGCCGTTATTGCGCGCGGGTTATCGCTTTACCTTACAAGATCACTTAAATCCAGAGTTTAACCGTGAGTGGCTGGTGGTTTCTGTTACGCATAAAGGCGAACAACCACAAGCACTCGAAGAAGAGGCGGGCAGCGGAGCAACAACCTATACCAATAACTTCAAACTGATCCCTGCCACACAAGTATGGCGCGCCGTCCCTCAACCCAAACCACAAGTCGATGGGCCGATGATTGCGCTGGTGGTGGGGCCAGAAGGCGAAGAAATTTACTGTGATGAGCATGGCCGCGTAAAACTGCATTTCCCATGGGATAGGTATTCCAACGGTAATGAACATAGTTCTTGTTGGGTACGAGTTTCACAAGGTTGGGCTGGCTCGCAATATGGCATGATGGCAATACCGCGTATTGGCCATGAAGTGATTGTTGAGTTTCTCAATGGCGACCCAGATCAGCCGATTGTGACTGGTCGAACTTATCATGCCACCAACGTTTCCCCCTATACGTTACCCGATCACAAAACCAAAACGGTGCTACGCAGCGAAACCCACCAAGGTGAAGGCTTTAATGAACTCAGTTTTGAAGATCAATCGGATGCAGAAAAAATCTACCTGCATGCGCAAAAAGATTTTGAAGCGGATGTACTTAACGACAGTACCACCCACATCAAACATGATAAGCACCTCACCATTGATAATGACCGTTTTAGCGAAATAAAACACAATCATCACCTAACAGTAGCAGGAGAAAGCCGCAGCAAGATCAGCAAAGATCAGACGCTGATTGTTGATGGCTCCATGCACATTAAAACCGGTAAGTTATGGGTCAATGATGTCGGTAGTGAAGTTCACGTCAAAGCCGGGGAAAAAGTCGTCATAGAAGCGGGCAGCGAGATCACCGTCAAAGCGGGCGGCAGCTTTGTCAAAATCGACCCCGCGGGCGTGCACATTGTTGGCGCAGCAATCAATCTAAATTCAGGCGGCAGCGCAAGTAGCGGTAGTGGCTATGCAGGGCAAGTGGCAGCGCTGCCGCTGGGGGTAGCACCATTGGCTCCGCCATTATCGGTTACCCCAGAATTTGGTGCGGCAATTTTGAAAGCGGCGCAAGCTGGCGTTTATATGCTACCCATCTGTGGACAACAAAGTGATGGTTCGTGCACCTTGGGTGAAGAGTGCCGTTGCAAATGATGACAACGACAGACCTATTAACCCGAATTGAACAAGGCGCGTCTTTGTTTGCCATCGTTGACCCGAATCAATACCAAGACTCACTGGCTCTTTTTAAGCTCATCGATGGGATGGAGTTTCGTCCTCTTTTTCGAGGTACGCCTTATCAAGAGTTAATTCCCCACAGCCCTAAGCTCGTTAAATTGACGGAGCAAAGTCGCGCGCTTATTGATGATGTTTTTAAGTGCTTGTCTGGTTGTGTTGTTGCAAGTAATGACGATATAGATCAACTCAACCAAACGTTAGGTGAAATGCTACTCGCTGAGCATGATTCTGAGGGAAAGGTATTTATGCGCTTTTTTGCACCAGCAATGGCACATGCAATATTGAATAGCCCAGAACTTTCCCATTGCTGGAGAGGTTGCAGTCAGGTTTGGTTGCCCTGTTACAAAGGTGAACAATGGCTTGAGTTTGACAAAACAGAGTGTATCAAACCATCAACTCTTCGGATTGCACCAGAAGATTCTCAAGCAGTGATCACCGAACATCTTGCCTATTTGTTGGCAAAAACCAAAGCATGGCAAAACTTAACGTTGGTTGAGGTAAAACTGGCGGCGCAATCATTAGCAAAACTGACGACTCAAGAGACTCTCTCTGCGAAGAAAATGATGCAGTGGGTAGAGTGGCTTGCACTAAATACGTCAATCATGACTGAACCATCATGGCTTTCGCTATTAAACAATCCAATTTCAAATAATGAAAAGTGGCAGAGCGCACAGGCGCTTGTTAGTCAATCTGCGGAGATTACTCATGTCTAACTCTAAAATAGAATTACCTAGTATTGACGTTGCCCCGAGAAGTGGTCCTTTCCCGCTAAACCCCGCTTTACCGATTTCTGTATGTAAACCTGAAAAACAACCGAAAAAATATAAAGATATCGCCTATTTGATGGATGGCGATTATTTCTATTTATTGACTGAAGACGCTTGTGATTTTCTTGATGATGCAGAAAAAAAACTGCAAAGCGTGATAAAGGACAGAGGCAAAGATAATGTTATGTCCGCATTGGCGCAAGCAGGCGTGATAGATGGATTACTAAGCACTGATCCAAGCAGTTTTTTATCCGATCAAGATAAGGCTGATTATTTAGAAAAAAAGCAGTGGCTAGCCGAGGCACCTAAAAACGCCGCGAAGTATCACGAGTCACAAGGTCAATTTGCTACAGGACAAGGATGGCAAGATTTATACATTTATCACACAGAGCAGATGGAACATTATCAAAAAAAAGGCCGAAAAGCCGCAAAAGAGCAAGGTTATGTGTGGGACAAAGAGACTCTTTATTCGCCGAAAGAAACCAAAATCAAACAATTCATCGCACAATATAAACAGGCGCGACATGTCTTTGCTGAAGAGAGAGAAAATACACCGCAAGAGCAAATTAATAATCTAGAACAACGCATCATTCAGACCAAAGCTTTTATTGAAAGCCTTCCTAAAGGCTATGATGTACATAAAGCGGCGGAATTGGCACTGAGTAGAAGTGAATTATCGTTAGCAAAAAAATCACCGATGTTAGAAAAGTTAACCGACGCAATAGAACATTTAGCCTTGGCCGGTATTGCGACGCCAGAATTCGCTTTGGCGAATATATCCGGTGACGATGGCCATAGCTTGCTGGCTGAGTACCATCGCTACATGATTGACGCGGATAACTTTGAACAATCACTCCAAAATAGGCTGAAAGCGTTAGACAGTTCAACCAATCATTACGCTATCCCGCCAAAAGACATTTTGCGTGAAGAGTATGAGGTGCTTAAGAGTTTAAGAAGTAAAGCGAAGCAATTGCATCAACAAGCTCAAATAGCGATAGCGAAGATGGGCAACCCTTGTTTTTTGCTTTGGAACCCGTCGGATTATAAAACCAAGCCCTCAGATAGAGTGTTTACCGATCAATTTCCGCTACGTGAATATTTACGAGGGACGCCTAACCCAAAAAGTAGAGAGGGACAGTTCGAACAATTACGTTACTTCAGTTTGGCCTATTTGGCACAGCCTGAAGTGGATGGAACGACAGCAAAACCGGATTGGTCAGCAACGCTTAAAAATGATACCGCTTTTTATACGGCCATGAGGCAGTATGTCGACCGCCTTCCAATAGAGAAGGGCTGGTTTGATGAGCGTGGTCTGTTTCTTTATGATGAATTTAAACACTCGCTCACTAAGAATAATATTCAGATTGAAGCTTTAGGTGAAGACTACGGTCAGGCGAAAGAGTGGCAGGCCACATTAGAACAAGTGCTTTACTCTGATGAGCTGAGAAAAAGGATCGACCCATTTGATGGCTCACTTCAGGGGCAGTTTTTCCGTTTTGTGACCTTAGATGTGAATGCTGGCGCTGAGATAAACACTAAGCTTGAAGTAAAGAGTGATCTTTTTTCAAGCGAGAGTGAGAGTGCTATAGAAAAAAAAATGGAAGTGAAAGGTGAAGTGGTACTTGCGCGCGGAGAAATAAACCTAGTGCAAGCTATGAGCGGCCAAAAATATCTCTACTACCCTTCAGCCGCTGATGTTAAGCCAAACCGTGAACTTGATGTTGACTACATGGACAACGGCGAACAAAAAACAACAATCTTTTGTTTTGGTGCATTACAAAACCGGATTTCTATTAAAGCGTATGGTTTTGCGGGTGCGAACTTGGCTTTAGGAGCGGGCGTTAAATATGGCTCGAATGGTTTGGAGTTTAGTCACGTTTATCAACAGAAAAAGCATCTAGGTAGCGAAGTACTCACAACAGAGCTCGTTGAACTGAAAGCGGAAGCTCAATTGGGTGTTGAGTTGGCCTGCTACATCGACTGGCATTTACCTCAAGGGAAGCACGCGATTCCTGATTATCTTATCGATGATCAATCGCAGCCGATGACGTTAGCGAAAATGGCCGCGAAAGCAGAAGTGTCCAAAGAGATAAAATGGCCGTTTTATTTTCGATTAGCCGATAAAAAAATACTCATTGGTATGCAAGTAGAGAATGTCGGGGCAAAATTTATCGTCGAAGGTGCTATCAACCCAGATGGCCTCAGTGCGTGGGTTTGGCAGTTTCAAAGGTTATTAAGGCAATGCAATTATAAACGTATTGAAATTGCTGACAGCGAAACCTTTAATACCATGAGTATGCTCAGTCGTTCAATGTTGTATAGCCAGTTGCAGATCGGGCTATTTTTAGCCAAAGGCAAAGATACGTTAGATAACATTTTGAGTGTGTTTGATAGTGACCGCGCAGGCATTGTTGCTTACACACTCTATCAAGGCGATGAAACTTTCTTGAGAGATTGGATTCGATTAATGCACCCAGAAGCATTGGGACCATTGATTGGCACGTTGTTGAGAGATGCAGAGGAAACGAAAATTCAATCAGATGAAGGCGTAAAGGTTAAATATAACAGTCAAAGCGTACTTGCAATGCAGCAAATAGTGCTAGCGAATATATTACGCTGGTTAGCGACAGATCCTGCAAAGACCATCATTCATCGTTTGGTTGAAGAGGCATTTGCGCGCACAGAGCCCGATGAAACCTCAGAATATAAAGAAGAGCGGTTACTGGAATTTAAAGTGACAAAGGAAAGAATCGAACGATTTTTAGAACGAGAAGCTGAATTAGCAACAACGGATATTGCACTTTCTCATGATAGGCGAAGCGCCTTAATGCATACTCGACAACATCTAGATTCGATCTCTTTTCCATTGTATGCAGATGTTTGTGCACGAGAGGATGAACTTAATATGAAAGTAGCGGATCACAAGCGAAGCCAAATGAAAGCATGGGGAGCGTACTAATGAAATGGTTAAAATATTATAGATTTATCTTAGTCGCTTTTGTGGTTGGTTTTTCATCGTTACTTCATGCCAACCAGCCAATCGAAGAGCTCACACCCAAGCAAGCTTACCAGCAAGGAACATTGTTCTATCAACAAAACAAATATACGCAAGCGAGACCACTCTTAAAGTATGCTGCTGATCAAGGTTACCCAGCAGCAGCATTGATGTATGCCGATACATTTTATGCCAATTTATTTATCCAGACTGAAAGAGAAACGGAATATAACGTTATCGCAGCTGAAATGGGCAGTATTTATGGCATGCTTCGGTCGGGTGGAAGGCGTTCATTGAGTTCTGAAAGTGGTGTATGGAAGACAAAGAGCACTCGGATAATAAATAACCTTGCTGAACAAGGTAATAGTTTTGCCATGAGATTGTTGTATGCCAGCATCGATAATAGTGATAATAGTGATTATTGGTTAAAAAAAGCCGCAGAAGCGGGAGACCCATTTTCACAGCATGAGCTTGCCAGACGTTATGAAATGGGAGACTACTGGTTTCTTATTCCCGGTAAGCGAGAAAAAGAAACGGAACGTTTTTTCAAAGCCGCTGCTGATTCAGGTTATTGGCTAGGTATGCTCGATTATGCAGATCGCCTTAAAAAGCGCGGTAATATTAAAGGCTATCAATCAATCATCGATGAGCTAGTTGAAGCTGGAGATGCATTGTCAATTTTGGGGATTTCGGGTAGTTATGTTGACGCCAAAGAATATGAGTTAGCTGCGTATTACAGCAAAATTTATCTAGATTCTATGGGCAATGAAGGCAAGCAAAGTGGATATAAGGCAGCTCAGTCAATTTATGATGAAGCTACTTTACCTCTTACCTCAGAGCAGATTAAACAAGTCGATGTTAGAGTCCAACAATACCTAAAAACTCACACGGTTCGTTATCAAAAACGCATCAAGGATTACGAGTACACGTTAGATTCTTTTCAATGATTCAATCCCCACCAGGGTCGCACATCGCGGCCTCTTTTGTACTTAGCTTCTGAGCTACAGCCATGATTTCAAACACTCGATCGTGCTAACTACTTAAATAAAAATTTAATAAACAATTTGATTACCTGCCTTTATTTAAGATGAAGAATTGCATGTTTTTTGTTCGGTCAGGCCATTTTATGATGACTAGTTATGCAAAAATGTCGCATGCAAGTGTGTGTTTTGATTTGCGTTGTTATGTGAATCAATAGGGTGTAATTGGCGAGATAATCATCGATAAATCTAAGTTTTCATTTAAATGACGCAATATACGCAACAAAGTGTGATTTGCGTCCAAATTACTTGTGTAACAAAACATAAATAGCGTTAGAATAAAGTGATAAAAATTAAATAGTTTGCTGACTTTTTTATTGCTTATGCTGCTTAAATCTCGAAATTACACTGGCTTTACTCTTGTTGAGCTGGTGGTGACAATTATTATCCTCTCAATTCTAGGAGCCGTGGCCTACACGAGGTTTCCGTCTATCTCGGGTTTTACCTTACCAAGCTATTGCCATGTGGCGAAGTCGGCGGTGCGCCGCGTGCAAACCCAAGCGATGAATGATGTTGCTAGTAGCTCTGCTTATCAAATCATCGTCACACCAACAGAATTGACTTGGCATAATGCGAGCCTTGATCTCAACGATAGTCCAAATTGTAGTGGTTCATTTTGCAGTCGATTGGTTGCGATCAGTGAGAAAGATCTTCAGCGTGGGGTTCATTTTTCACCACAACAATTCTCGTTTGATACCATGGGCCGTTTTGTTAGTGCCGCTCATAGCAGCAACAACCAAGCGTTAATAGAGCTTTCATCACCGCGAGAAGCCAGCAAGCAAATCATCGTCTACCGAGAAGGATACGTTGATGGTTGCTCATAACCCCCTTTGCTCACTAAAGCGTCATCACCATTCCCATCAGCACGGATTTAGCCTAATTGAGAATGTCATCGCGATTTGCCTGGCAGGATTTTTGATGATTGCCTTTTCCTCGTTGCTGGCCCCTGCGGCGGTGCAGAGTGCCGATGCTTTAACTCAACAACGAGCATCACAACTTGCTACCTGGCTGCTACAAGAGATGTATTCGCGTGAATTTGATGAGGTCAATATTCAGCATATTGAGCGATGTGGTAGTGATTCTCTTGCCTGCTCAAGTGAAGTAGGAATAGACAGCAATGACTTGAATAACCTTCGTGATGATTTTGATGATTACGATACCCATGGTGTCGCCATGCCCATTAGCGAGTTTGGGTTAAACATTGATGGTGCGTATCAAGGCTTTTTGGTCACAATAGCGGTTCGTTATGCTAATGACCAATTTCAAGCTCTACCGCTTGGAAGTGCTCCTACTCCGACCAAAATAGTCATTTTGACGATTCAACGTGGTCAAGATGGACAAGCGCTGACGTTTAATGCGTTTCGGAGCAATTATTAATGCTAACACAGACGATTGCCCCGATGTTAACGACGAAAAAAACACGCCCGAGCTTTGGCTTTACGCTGATTGAGATGGTGGTGAGCATGGTCATTATTGGCATCATTAGTATTGGACTGATCAATTATGGCGTCATTAGCTCCACCTTGTATATGGACTCAAAATACCGCTTATCAGCATTAGAAGAGGCGCGTTTTCTTCTTGCCCGTTTTGGTCGTGAATTGCCCAATTCGGTGCCAATGAGTCCAAGAATTCTCGGTGAAGGTGAGTGCATTGAATATATCCCCATGCTTTATGTGGGTGAGTTTTTGCCTGACCAGTTAGATCTTAGTGTTCAGCACAGTGAAACGGTCATTCCTCTCACTCATCCTATTCGAGCGTCGTTGCTCGCACAGTGTTTTATTGACGCTAAGCTGCCCTGTTTAGTCAGTATTTATCCGAGAAAATCACAAGAGCTATATCTTGGAGCGAACGTAGATAACCAAATTTACACTCTAAAGTCGGTAGGGAATCAGTCTTTAACCGTTGATGAAAGTATGTTGAGAAGGCCGTTAACCCCTTCAAATCGACTATTTGTCTATCAGCCCTTTGCACGACAAATGTGCGCAACAGCGCAGCAAATGCGTTATTACCCCAACTATCCCTTGAAAGAGGCAGGACAAGGTGTGTTCAACACAGAAGAGTGGACGCCCTTTGCCAAGCAGTTGAGTGGGAGCCAACCTGTTTTTTCTCTCGGCTTTAATGGGACCTATTCGAGCACCGCGAGTATGAAGTTTTCGTTGAAGGTTAATCAAGGCACAGAAACAGTGGAGTTTATGCAAAATGCACAAATCCTCAATGGTCAATAAACGACAGCAAGGCAGTGCGCTTTTGGTGATTTTGTTTGTGATAGTGATCGCCACCTTCTTTGCCGCGCAGTTGTTCCAGTTAACCAAACAATCTAACCAAGCCAACACTTATGAAGTGCTTAGTACCCGTGCTTACTGGGGCGCTCGCTCATTGGTAGAAAGGTTGGTGTATGAAATTACCCCCGTAGCGGGAACGAAAAAAGCATCATGTTTGCCGTCATACCAGATAGAAGCATTTCCAAGTTGCCGTTTTGAGGCGAGTTGTACCCCTAATGGTGAGGCGACGATAGTCACGTCTACTGCCATATGTTCTGAGCAGGCGTATCGAGTGAGCCGTAAGTTTGAAGTAGAGGTTAGACCGTGAGTAAAAAGCTATTTTTATTGATGTTGACGCTGTTTTTCTCCACGTATTCATTGGCACACAATGGTCACAATCAGGGGAGTGCCAACCGATACCATGGCTATTCAGTCTCTGGCTTCATTTTCGAACATTATGATTTTGGTGGGCAATCGCGAGATTTCTATCCTGGTGCTAATGGTATGGTCGCGATGGATAGAATATCGATCGATGTTAAGTTGGCCAATTATTACAATTCCAATCGTGCTTACTATGCTCGTACTGATGGGCGTGGCCAATTTTGGTTTAATCGGATTCCCAATGGAACGTACATTTTAACGTTGCCGAATGTTCGCCCGATGGGCTCGGATAAAGATGGGCAAATTTATTCTGAGCGTGGCGACTGTAATGAGTGTCTACCTGTTCAGGTATGGCCATATGTAAGCGATCACTATCAGCGAACAGTGGTCGTTAATGGTGGTAGTGTTTACGATGCCAACATCGGTTTTAGCTATAGTGTGGTGAACAATAATAACGACTCCGGTGTAGGCTCATTGCGTCAGTTTTTGCTCAATACGCGTTACTTAACCACAGGGCGTCATCCTACCCGCTTAGAGAAAGAAAATCTGCGTCAAGAGTGGCACCCAAGTGGGGTCGACAATGCGATTTTTACTCGTCAACTGGCTGACATCGTTCTGCAATCACCACTGGAAATTTACGATACCGAAGACACTTATGTTGATGCTCGTGTTCGTTTAGGAAGTGGGCGAGCACTTACACTCAATAACCGTCGAAACAAACCTCAGCAAGGTGATTACGGGATAAAAATCACCAACAGTGAAGATCTTCTGATTGCAGGAATGAACTGGAATTATTTTGATGATGCGGTTTATCTTGATCATAGTGAAGAGGTTGAAGTTACCGATAACAGCTTCAATCATACCCGCGATTCCGGTGTTAAGTTGGTACGCAGTGATGAGAACATCATTTCACGCAATATATTTAATGACACAGTGAATGCCGAGCTGCATGAAGATCAAGCCGCCGCGGTATACCTGTACGCATCTGATAACAACCAAGTGATTGGTAATGCATTCTTTGATACCGGAAAAAATCACCCCGCTCCGGCACCAGCTAGTTGGTTAGTCTCGGGTGTGCGTGTGTATTACGGTCATAGTAACCGTATTAGCCAAAATACATTTTCGAATACTCGAGGTTTAGCGATCGATCTACGCCTTAATGAGGGTATTGGCCAACACTCGGAAAATGATGGTCACTATTCTTGGGGGGGCGATATCAGTAATGAAGGTATTGACTATCCTATTTTAGACAATGTATCGGAATCCGGTATCGTTACAGGACGAGTTTCTTTAAGTAACATCGGTGAGCATTATCTAAGTTGTAAAAACCAAGATATCACGGATGTGACCGTCGAACTCTACAAAGCGAGCGGTCAAGCCAGTAATTCAACGATTGAAGGAACCGCTTTTCTCGGTAATTGTCGCTTGAATGCGCGCGGTGAAATTGCAAGTTGTAATCTCGATAACTCTCGCTTTTCCGCCGGTGATCCAATTACCTCAATCGCGATTGATAAGTGCGGTAATACCTCTGAAATGGGTCAAGTGATCACCAGTGAAGACGATGGTAGTTATGATTACGGTGATGCGCCGAACCAAGATTTGCATACCGGTTGGGGTAAGGCTCGTTTTCCAGTACTTAAAGCCGATAATGGCGCCAGACATCGCGTGAAAGCCAATACGTGTTTGTTACCCGTTGGGGCTAGTGAGTGCGCGTTTCATGTGGATGAAGAGAAAGAGGGCCAACCGTCACGTTATGCGAGTGCAGATCAAGAAGATGATGGCGTAAAAATCAATCCAAATAACAGCGAATTAAGCAACGCAGCGATGCCGGTTCTGATGACGGGCTATCTGGATCGTGATGGACGTGAGCAACGTGTCGACAACCAAATTTCCGTTAATGCATCGAAGGCTGGTTATATCTCGGTGTGGTTAGATAAAAACCAAGATGGCAGTTGGCAGGGATTTGAGCGCAATACTCGTCCAGTATCAGAAATGCTACTTGACCGTTATCCAGTTAACGCCGGTGAAAACGTGATTAGTGGGCTTTATCTTTCGCCTTACGATGTGCATGGTGAGAGTTGGCTGCGTATTCGTTACTCGACCGATCAAAACGATGTTACACAACCAACGGGTGTCGCGCTTGATGGTGAGGTAGAAGATTACCGTGTTTGGATTGCAGCGCCTTCACTCGAAGTTGCAGGCTGTGAAGCCGGGCTGCAAAACGGCTCATTTGAACACTTCTTCATTGAGAAAGAACATAATGGCTGGGATACGCCAGAAAGTTCAGTTGCCGGTTGGTCGATTGAGCAACTTGATCCGACACTCAATCCACAAGACTATTTTCCAGTCGAACCGCGCCGGAGCAATATTGAGTTTAACCGTTATGACTATTATGTGAAGCAACCATCGTCTGATGGCAGTCTTAATGTGGCGGAAATGAACGTTTATAACCCAACCATGATGTACCAAGATATTGTGACGAAACCGGGTGATAAAATTCGTTGGTCATTTGATTACTCTAACCGCACAGTGCCTAACGATGGCAAAAATGACCAGATTTCGCTGTTGTTTGGTAGCCCAAATAGCCAGTTGGTTGAAGACCGCGTGATTGATGGCCAAGATCGTTGGGTTAAATATACCGGTGTCTATACAGTACCTGCTGGTCAGTACGTTACACGTATTGCGTTTCGATCTAATTATCCTACGGTGGCATCGTCGGGGAATATCTTAGATAACGCTAAATTTGGTTGTGAAATTGGCTATGACTATGGTGATTTACCCAGTCGTTATGGTCAATTAAATCAAACTCGTTATGAAGTCGTGCCTAACCTTTATATCGGTGAAGAAGCGCCTGATACCGAATTAGCGGCTCAGATCTCTGAGTCTGCTAGTGGCGATGATCAAACGGGCTTTAACGATGAACGTACCTTTGCTAGTCCTGTAATACTTAAAAAGCAACATCAGGTAGAAATAGCAGACTTGAAAGTGGTCAACAGCACTGGGAAAGCCGCCAAACTTGATGCATGGATTGATTTCAATCGCGATGGGGTGATGGAAGACAAAGAGCGCGCCGCGCCGCATACGATCCAATCAAAACATGGCGCGCAAAACGTGACTTTGACTTGGAACGGTATCAACCCAAATAAATGGACCACGCAAGACTCTTCATTCTTGCGCTTAGTGTTGTCACAAGATTCCTCTTCTCGCCGTCAAAATGGTGAGGTAGAAGATCATCTGGTCTATTTCACAAATGATGATCTCTTGCCACAACCGGGTCGCTGCGATGGATTTATTCAGGTCAAAGACCCACAAGGCAGCGGCCGTTATCAATACGCAAAATGGGTCGCTAATGGTGGGCAATTAGCGATTGAAAGCATTAACCCCGCACTTGCGACTGATGAAATTAAGGTGGTGGGGCAAAATCCCATTGATGGTTTAACCTACGGGGTGGGCTCTGATCGCCGTTATGGTTGCACATCTGGCAGTCGATCTAGCTGTGAAGTGCACTTATTTGTTGCAGACCAAAGTCGCAATCCGGCTGCTGAGTTTCATCATTTGGTACCGCTGCGTGCGGCACATGATGGTGTGACTATCCTTGATAAAGAGGGGCATCGCTATACATTCCGTGCTGATGAAATCTTTAATACGCAAAAGAGTGCTGACAATGGCTCGAAAAAACTATCACGTGCCAATTCCGGTGATGTCAGTCTGGATGGGCGCTACTTAGTGATTGGCCGCGGAGTATGGCGTAGCTTAGTTCGTATCGATTTGAAGACAGGCGTGTTTGATACCATTCAACTTGATATTCCACAAGGAGAAGGTACGCCGTGGAGCGCCGATTTTGCGTTTAATCCGCAGTTCGGCGACAGCCGCTACGTGTATGGGTTATCGGGGGACCTCAAGTCACTGTATCGAATCGCTATTGTCGATATCTCTGCGCGTGAAAAAGCGGGCAGCTATTCTCGCTTGCCGTTGAAGTTAGTGCTCAATTCCAGTTTGTCGGTAAACAATCCGCAATGGCCAATAAAAGATCGTAGTGGCAAGTTAGCTTCTGGTGGTGTGGGTATCAACAAAGGCGGCATTGTCTTTGCGATGACGAATGGCGGTTTGCATGATCTTAACCAAAATGGCCGACTCGATTCAGCAGAGCTAAAGACGCCAACGACGGCACTGTATTCGATTGATATTGCTAAACAAGAAATTCGTTTTGAGCTACAAGGTGTTGAAGAGTCGACGACCAGTAACGATGCGGGTGGTTGTGCGATTCATGCCGATTATGGTGATGTACCTGAAGTACTCGAAGGCGGTAACCCTGCGCGCCACTTAGGTTCTAGTGAATTACTTAAGTTGGGTCATCACTGGTCGGCAGATATAGGCCCGGGTCATGATGGCTATGCTGATTCCGATTTTTCCGATGATGGTGTGATCATTCGTGACAAAACCAGCGGCAGCGAAATAAGTTTGCCGAACGGAGCACTGCTGCCACTGCGAAGTTATGCGATTTCGCTTGATAAGCGTGGTGGCGGACAAGCGACGGCATGGGTTAACTGGGGTAATGATACCCAATGGCACAGCGTCAATCTGAATAAGGGTATCGATGTGCCCCTTAATGCGGGAGCTCGAGGTTATTTACGCGTTCGCTACGCCGATCGTGCTGTCACCAGCCCTTATGGGGAAGCGCCTTCGGGGGAAGTTGAAGACATCAGTTTTGCGATTGGTAACCCAATTAAAGGTATCAAGGTGACCGCGCCCGGCTCACCACTGACCTGTGAAGTGGCGGAATATCGTATTCTTCTCGACGTGGAAGGCGGCGTGTTATCACAAGATCTCAATGTTGATGTTAGCTTTGAAAATCCACCGAGTGGCTGCTGGTTCGACGCATCGCCATTTGGCCGTGAAGATGCTGCTTCGCATCCTCGATGTTCAGGTAACAGCAAAACAATATTGTTCAATAAGAATGGCAGTTTGAATCGTTCAATTTGGGTCGCGACCGATTCTGAATTAGGTCCGGTCACATTAAAAGCCAGCGCCAAAGATGTTGGCTTTGATAAAGATTCGGCGCAATTTAGTAAAACGGGCTTTAAGATCGTGCCATATCAAGCGCCTCAATATTATAAAGCCGGACAAGAATTTTCTCTGCAACTGGCTCGTAAAGTCGCTCTAGAAGATCAAACAAGTTGTGCGATTGATACCGACTACCAAGGGGATAAAACATTTACATGGCGCTATAACCAAGGCCTTGAGCCTGTTCTGGGTGACATGTCTCTGCAAGGTAAAACGCTCAATGCTAAAGGTGAAAAGCGCACGGTTTCGTTCTCCAATGGCGTGAGTGAAGTGTTGCCAGCAAGCTACACAGAATCAGGTAGCTTGAATATTGAAGCGGATTACCAGTTAGCAGAAGGGTTGCCAAAATCGGCGGATATGAGTTTGACCGTTAATCCCTATGCGCTGGTGGTAAAACGTAATTACAGTGCTAATGATAGCAAGCTGGAAAACCGGGGTATTCAGCAGCCTTTTGTCTCGGCTGGTACTCCTTTTATGGTTGAGGTTGCGGCGGTAGCAAAAGATGGCACTATTACCCGTAATTTCAATGCTTCGCTAGCCAGCGGTAAAACAGGGTTTGATAGCGGTGTTGTGGTACCCGTTAGCCAAACGAGCAACGCACCACGATTAAGTGCACCGAATGGATTGAATCGCGTTTTTACCAACGGGCTATTAACCAACCGTTTTGAATATGACAACGTTGGGGCGATAAGTACTCATTGGGCGGTAGACCGCTATGCAGGGCAAACAGGATTAGCCAGTTTCCTCGATACGCAGCAAACCAGTGACGCGTTGGAGAATTACGACCAAGTTGGATATTTTTATCCTGACTATATGTTGCTATCGAGTCAATTTTCAGTGCCCATGACGCACAATGGTGAACCGTGGACATATTTTGGTAAGCCGGATGTGGCACTCGCATTTTCGCTTAGTGCAAAAAGTGCCAATCATCGTGATTTGAGTTTTTATGATGCGAGTGTACTAAGTGCTGCTGAGAAGCCACTGCTTGCGAGTATGATATTTGATTACGGTAACTTAGCAATGCCAAGCTGCAATCAACAACTGTTGGTTGATGAGGACAATCAGCCTCTTGATTTCGCTCAGTCATGGAGTAAGGGCCAGTGGCAGCTAAAAGATCACACCGCGATGTTTTATCGAGATGTGGGATGTAAGCAGCCGTTGAGTGATGTGGCATTGCAGGCGTCAGTGTCTAGCAATGTGGCGGGACGTACGATTCCCATTTATCAAAATAGCGATATGGACACCGATCTCAGTGGTGAACCTATTCCGCTTGGTGAATCTGTCGATGTTCGATTTGGTCGCCTAGTGGTTAATAACGCGTCAGGCCCTATTGATCAGTTATTACCGATGGCGATACGTGCAGAATATTGGCAAGGTAGCCGATTTATCAATAATGAGTGGGATCAATGGTCTCAGGTTGGCCAAAGCGGTATTGCCAACTTACCGACGATGGAGCACATAAAAACCTCTCCAGCCAAAGATGGACAAGCGGCCCCAGTCATCATGGCGGGATCAATGGAGACGAATAGTATCAGCAATGGTCAAGTGACCACGCATATCGGTGGCAATGCGCCGGGCTACGCTCGCGTGCCATTAACTTTTAGTGGCGGCGCTGAAAAATGGCTCGGTTATTGTTGGTTAATTGATGATGCATCGACATCTGCGTCAAGCGAGTGCCGTCGTCAAGTGGATTACTGGCAAGCCCCTGAGGCTCTCGCAACATTTGGGGTATCGGCTGGCTCGAATAACGTGATCTATTTTATGGAAAAATATCAGTAGTGAAGCGCTATCTAGCGGTTAAAAAGTAGCGGTTAAAAACGAGACTTAACCTATAAGTAAAAGCCCCAAAATTTGGGGCTTTTTTAGTTGTGCAGCATGGCTAGTTTCGAGTGTTAGATAAGCGACAAATAAGCCATTTGATTAAGGGGCAAAGGCTCGCACAATGGTGGTCACGATGGTTGATACCTTATGTTCCAGTTCCTCGGCTTCAGGGCGAGGAAGAATATCGAGTACTTGAGGCCAAAAAAGCAGTCCTTGGAACACGCTAACATAAACACTAGTAATGGTTTGTTCGTCGTCGGCGACCAGCTTGCCGCTTGCGAGTGCTTTGCTAAACCAGGCGCTGACTGCGCGAGTACGATAGAGGCGCTGGGTAATGCTTTTAGCTAAATCAGGTTGGCGGAAAAACTCCATCACAATGGTGCGTGATAGAGCGATGCCATAAGTGTTATACATCACATCAATTTCACGTAATGTCACAAGCCTTAGCTGTTCTTCGAGTGGTGCGTTTTCATCAAATGGATAATCGACATTGCGCACAATATTTTCTTGAATATCAACTAGAACCTCTTCAAATAACAGTTCTTTGCTTTCGAAGTGGCGATATAAAGTCCGTTTAGAAACCTCTGCTGCAGCGGAGACATTGTTCATGTTCGCGGCTGAAAACCCATTTTGAATGAACTCTTCTTTTGCGGCTTCGATGATAGCAAGCCGTTTTTGTTCTGAACGGGTCATCTAGCTTCTCCTTAAGTGCGATGTGACGCGGGTAATATCACTAGTCTAGCAATATGCGCCTCGAAGGTAAACTTTTGAGTTTACTTTGATTAAAAGCTCCAATAAAATCCCAAAAAATAAACTCATGAGTTTACATTTATTCGCTCTAATTTAGAGCAGATGCAATCTTTGCCTCTTAGGAGAACAACGTGAAAAAAGCGCACAATACCGCCACTTCTGCGAAGTTAAAATCACTCGCATTGGCGATAGGTATCTCTTTATCTGGTGTCATGTTGACTGGCTGCGGTGCTGAAGCCGAAACGCCAGTGGTTAAAAAATCGGTCAAGCCAGCATTAACGGAAACCGTAACGGCAAGTCGTGGCGACAATTTGAGCTTTAATGGTGTGGTCCGTGCTGCAGAGCGTGCAGACCTATCGTTTCGTATTGGTGGCCGTTTAACTGACATCATGGTGAAAGAGGGTGATCGTGTCATTCAAGGTCAGCTATTAGCCCGTTTGGATTCTCGAGATGCGGAGATTGCATTAGCGTCAGCTCGCTTAGAGTTAAATAACGTTGAAGCCGAATACCAACGCGCAAAGGCGATTTACGAAAAGAGCAAAGCGATTTCAAAAAGCAGTCTCGATGAGCTAACTACCCGTTATAACTTGGCGAAAAACCGTCGTGATGAAGCGCAACGTCAGCTTGATTACACTCGTATTGAAGCGCCATTTGCCGGTATTATCGGCCGCAAGCTGGTGGATAACCACATGCAAATCCAAGCAAATGCGCCAGTGTTCACTTTGCATGATTTGAGCGATATGGAAGTGGTCATCCACATTCCTGATAGCGTGATGCTTTCTGGCTTGCGTAGTACAGAAGCGAAAGCGGAAATCAGTGCGATTCCAAGTCAGTTATTTGATTTGAGTTTACGTTCTTACGCGACTCAAGCCGATCCAATCTCGCAAACTTACGCCGTGGTATTAGGGTTTAAAAATCTTAATGGTTATCGCGTATTGCCGGGTATGACGGTGAAAGTGTTACCTGCTGAGCAAGATAATGATCTTGAGAATCCTTTGATTACACTGCCAATTACCGCGGTTGTGCCGGATAACCAAGGCAAGCAGTTTGTTTGGCTAGTTGGTGCCGATAACACGGTAGAAAAACGCTTTGTTGAGGTTGGGGCATTAAGCCGTGATCGCGTCGTGATCAACGACCACCTTGAGTTAGGCGATAAAGTGGTCATCGCTGGCGTATCAAGCTTATTAGAGGGAATGGAAATCCGCCCAATGAGTAATGATGCCCAAGGCAATAACGAGGCGCACTGATGAATATTGCTCGCTATACCATCGCAAAACGCACCAGTGTGTGGGTGATGATTGCCCTGATTTTGCTGGGTGGTTACATCAGCTACTTAAAACTGGGCCGGTTTGAAGACCCTGAATTTGTCATTCGCCAAGCCGTGATCAATACCGCTTACTCAGGCGCGACAGCGCAAGAAGTTTCGGATGAAGTGACCGATTTGATCGAAGGGGCGGTGCAATCGCTGCAAGAGCTCAAAGAGGTTAAATCAGTTTCCAAACAAGGCATGTCGGAAGTCACGGTTGAGATCAAATTGGAATTTGCCAAGAGCTCAGCAGAACTGCAACAAGTGTGGGATAAGTTAAGACGTAAAATTGCCGATGTGCAGCGTCAATTACCTCCGGGAGCAGGGCCGTCGATTGTTAATGATGACTTCTCCGATGTTTATGCTTTGTTCTTTGCGGTAACCGGTGACGGTTACAGTGACAAGCAGTTACAAGATTATGTTGATGGCTTACGTCGTCAGTTGGTGCTTGTACCGGGCGTCGCAAAAACGGCAACGCTAGCTGAACGTCAAGAGACCATTTTTGTTGAGATCTCGAGCGAGCGCTTAGCGAAGTTTGGCGTTTCGGCACAGCAAGTGTTCCAAGTATTGCAAAAGCAAAACGTGGTGACGGTAGCTGGTGCGATTGAAACCACTGATATGCGCATCCCGGTGATCCCAGATTCCAATATTCGCTCGTTTGATGATCTGCGTAATCTGCAAGTGGGTGTCGGCCAAGGCAATACAGTGATGCGCTTAGGCGACATTGCCACGGTGACTCGTGGCTATCAAGAGCCAGCAAGCATGTTGATGCGTTATAACGGTCAACGCGCGGTTGGATTTGGTATCTCGAATGTCACTGGCGGTAACGTGGTGGATATGGGCGACGCGGTAAAAGTGCGCCTTGCTGAACTTGAAGACCAACGTCCTTTGGGAATGGAATTACACGTTATTTCGATGCAGTCAGATTCGGTTCGTGCTTCAGTGGCGAACTTTATCGATAACCTGATTGCGGCGGTAGCGATTGTATTTATCGTACTGCTGCTGTTTATGGGCGTACGCTCGGGCATCATCATCGGCTTTGTATTATTGCTGACGGTTGCCGCAACGCTATGCATCATGTTCATCGAAGATATCGCCATGCAGCGTATTTCGCTGGGCGCATTGATCATTGCTCTGGGTATGTTGGTAGACAACGCTATCGTGGTAACTGATGGCATTTTAGTCCGTTTACAACAAAACCCAGAGGAAGACAAAGAGACCATCGTCTCAGAAGTGGTGGATGCGACGAAATGGCCGCTGCTTGGTGGTACCGTTGTCGGTATTTGTGCGTTCAGTGCGATTGGTTTGTCACCGTCGGATATGGGTGAATACGCAGGTTCATTGTTTTGGGTAATTCTTTATTCAATGTTCTTGAGCTGGGTGTTTGCAGTGACGATTACGCCAATGCTCTGCTTTGATTTCTTAAAAGTAAAAGCGAGCAAAGGGGAAATCAAAGTTGGCCGTATGATGTCGATGTACAAAGCGCTATTGGCTTGGGTACTAAGACACCGTTTGGCCAGCATGATGATGTTGCTGGGTTTGATGACTGTGGCGATCTACAGTTTGAAATATGTGCCACCGGGCTTTATGCCTGATTCACAGCGCCCGCAGTTCGTGGTGGATGTTTACTTGCCGCAAGGTTCGGATATCAGCCGTGTTGAGCGCATGATTGCGAATATTGAGCAAGACGTTAAAGCTAAAGAAGGCGTGACCAATATTGCGAGTTTCATTGGTGGCGGCGGTTTACGCTTTATGCTGACCTATTCACCAGAAGCACGAAATACCAGCTATGGTCAGTTATTGATTGATATCGATGACTATAAAAAGATCGCGCCGTTATTAGTAGAACTGCAAGACGAACTTGCGGTGAAATACCCTGATGCGTCGATCAAAGTATGGAAATTCATGCTAGGTCGTGGCGGCGGTAAGAAGATTGAAGCGGGCTTTAAAGGGCCAGACAGTACTGTGTTACGTCAACTTGCGGAACAAGCAAAGGCAATCATGCAAGCTGACAGCAATCTAATTGCTGTGCAAGATGATTGGCGCCAACAAGTACCTGTGCTTCGTCCAGTTTATTCAGCCGAGAAAGCGCAGCGCTTTGGTCTGACAACCCAAGAGATCAATCTAGCGATTGCCCAGACGTTATCTGGCCGTAATGTGGGTGTTTACCGTGAAGGGGATGATTTGATCCCAATCGTCGTGCGTTCACCACAAAATGAGCGTAACCACCAACGTGCGGTAGAAAATACCGAAGTGTATAGTGCAACAGCGGGTGGTTACATTCCGGTGAGCCAGTTAGTCGATTCGGTTGATGTGGCTTGGCAAGATGCCATTTTGCGTCGTGTTAACCGCATGCCAACGATTATGGTGCAAGCTGACCCCGCGCCGGGCGTACTCACGTCGGATGCCTTTAATAACGTACGCGATAAGATTGAAGCGATTGAACTGCCTGCAGGTTATGAGCTGATTTGGTACGGTGAATATAAAGCGTCAAAAGATGCCAATGAAGGTCTTGCGATTTCAGCGCCATACGGTTTTGCGGCGATGATTTTATCGGTGATCTTTATGTTTAACGCAGTGCGTCAACCTTTGGTTATCTGGTTAACTGCGCCGCTTGCCGTCATTGGTGTGACGGTCGGTTTGATCGTATTCCAAACCCCATTTGAGTTTATGGCGATTCTCGGCTTCTTGAGCCTTATCGGTATGATGGTGAAGAATGCCATTGTTTTGGTGGATCAAGCGGATGTGGAAATTGCCCAAGGCAAAGCAGCCTATTTTGCGATTATTGATGCTGCAACTAGCCGTGCGCGTCCTGTATTGCTGGGGGCGCTAACCACGATTCTCGGTGTGGCACCACTGCTGATTGACCCGTTCTTTAAGAGTATGGCGGTGACCATCATGTTTGGTTTGTTGTTCGCAACCATCCTGACGTTGATTGTTATCCCTCTGTTCTATGCCCTGTTTTTCAGAGTGAAAGTCGAACAAGAGTAACCATACGGTATCTTTCTATAAAAAAGATTCGATAAAAAAGCCTCCAAATTTGGAGGCTTTTTTGTTGGTCATTTAGCGAGAGAATTAAGCTGATTCAGAAACGTGGCTTTGTTACTTTCTTGGTCATAATTGAGCTGATAGGTGTTGTGAAAACCCATCGAAAGCTCAACGCCTTTACCCTTTAGATAGACGTTATACCCATCGTAATCGGAAAATGCTTCGATGCCTAAGTAGCTTTTTCCAAGCTCCGTTTTACAACCGTTACGCATCACACATTCATACGCTAATAAAATCACATTGGAGTCGAGGTCGTTCTTCATTGTGCTCTCCCAACAAAGTTAAATTTAATTTTAGTTGGCCACTATAAATGTTTCGCTGTTCAAATCAGTATGGCTAACGAGCGCACCCCCTACCAGCCTAGCGAGCAATATCAGTGCTCGGTGCTTTTACTTGGTCGAAGTTTATACGTAGCTAAACTGCTCTGAGTTTTGCGTGGGAAGGGAAAAGGGGGACAGTGGATAAGGGGGAAAATACAGGTACAAAAAAGCCCCCAAAGTTGGAGGCTTTTAATTACTTAATTCATTGGTGAATTAGGTAACGATTATTTGTTCGCTTGCTCAGCTTGATCTGCTTGGATAGCCGTTAGTGCAACTGTGTACACGATATCGTCTACTAGCGCGCCACGAGACAAGTCGTTTACAGGCTTGCGCATACCTTGCAGCATTGGACCGATAGAAACTAGGTCAGCTGAACGTTGTACTGCTTTGTAAGTCGTGTTACCAGTGTTTAGGTCTGGGAATACGAATACAGTTGCTTTACCAGCTACTGGAGAGTTAGGAGCTTTAGAAGCTGCTACGTTTTCCATGATTGCTGCGTCGTACTGTAGAGGACCGTCGATGATTAGGTCAGGACGTTTCTCTTGAGCCAGTTTAGTTGCTTCACGTACTTTATCAACGTCTGCACCCTTACCAGATTCACCAGTAGAGTAAGAGATCATTGCTACGCGTGGTTCGATACCAAATGCTGCTGCAGAGTCAGCAGATTGAATAGCGATTTCAGCAAGCTGTTCAGCCGTTGGATCTGGGTTGATCGCACAGTCACCGTAAACCAATACTTGGTCAGGTAGTAGCATGAAGAACACAGAAGATACGATTGACGCATCAGGAGCAGTTTTGATGATTTGGAACGGAGGAACGATAGTGTTTGCTGTGGTATGAACCGCACCAGAAACTAGACCGTCAACTTCGTTGTTCTCAAGCATCATTGTGCCTAGGAATACTGAATCTTGTAGCTTCTCACGAGCCACAACTTCAGTCATGCCTTTCGCGCCACGTAGCTCAACTAGACGAGCAACATAGTTTTCACGAACTGCATCTGAATCGATGATTGTTACGCCAGCACCTAGTTCAACGCCTTGTTGCGCTGCAACGCGACGGATTTCTTCTGGGTTACCTAGCAGCACACATTCAGCGATACCGCGCTCAGCACAGATAGCCGCAGCTTTAACTGTACGTGGCTCATCACCTTCAGGAAGTACGATACGCTTACCAGCTTTACGAGCGAACTCAGTAAGTTGGTAACGGAATGCTGGTGGGCTTAGACGACGAGACTTTTGCGTGCCTTCAGTCATAGACTCAATCCAGTTGCCGTCGATGTGACCTGCTACGTGATCGTTGATGAATTCGATGCGCTCTTTATCGTCCGCTGGAACTTCGATGCTGAAGCTTTGTAGGTTCAGCGAAGTCTGCCAAGTGTTACCTTGTGCTTTGAAGATTGGCAGGCCAGTATCGAATGCAGGTTTACATAGACCTTCAATTTCTTGAGGGATGTCGTAACCGCCAGTCAATAGGATTGCGCCGATTTCTACGCCGTTCATTGCTGCTAGTGCCGCGGCAACGATAACGTCAGGACGGTCAGCAGAAGTAACAAGTAGAGAACCTGGTTTAAAGTGCTCAATCATGTTTGGTAGTGAACGTGCACAGAACGTGATGCTCTTGATGCGACGAGTGTTGATATCACCAGCGTTGATGATGTCAGCGTTTAGGTGTTGAGCCATATCGATCGCGCGAGTTGCGATTAGATCGATTGACCAAGGCACACAACCAAGTACACGAATTGGAGAAGTGTTGAAGATTTCCATCACTTTCATTTCGTTAGTTTGTGCGCTGTCTGCATCGTCAAACATTTCTGATAGGTCTGGACGAGTACGGCCAGCTTCATCTACAGGAGCGTTAAGCTTGTTGATGATAACACCAGAGATGTTTTTGTTCTTAGTACCACCGAAGTTAGAACATGCTACTTCGATACGCTCTTTAAGCTGAGCTGGGTTGTCTAGACCAGGAGTCGCAACAAGTACGATCTCTGCGCCTAGAGTTGCCGCGATTTCCGCGTTCACTTGGTTAGCGAATGGGTGCTTACGAGTTGGTACTAGACCTTCGATCAAGGTTACGTCCGCATCTTTGTTGATTTGGTTGTAACGTTCAACGATTGTTTCTAGAAGCTCATCCATGTTGTCGTTACCGATTAGGCTTTCAGCAACAGACATTTGCATTGGAGTGCCGATCTTCATATCGCTGTTCGCGCCAACGATAGTTGAAGTCAGATCAGGCTGATCGCCGCCAGAACGTGGTTGTGCGATAGGCTTGTAGAAAGAAACTTTAACGCCCTTGCGCTCCATAGTGCGCAGAACACCCATGCTAACACTAGTAAGACCAACACCAGCGCTAGTAGGGATAAGCATAATAGTACGAGACATCGACTAATTACCTTACATTATTGGATTAAAAGCTCAATTACGTATTCCCTGAACAGTTCATGGAATAGGAGTTGAGCCCCTAAATTTCTATTTATAGAAAAACTGGCCAGCCCGAAGGCTAGCCAGTTGAGTCAATTACAGACCTGCTAGACGTGCAGTGTCTTCAGCGATAACTAGCTCTTCGTTAGTAGAGATAACCATTGCTGGGATGCGGCTGTTTGCAGTAGTGATAGTACCTTCACCACCGAAACGTGCTTTAAGGTTTGCTTCGCTGTCTACTTCGATACCGAAGATAGCTAGACGGTTAAGAACCATTTCACGGATTGGGCCAGAGTTCTCGCCGATACCGCCAGTGAAAGTGATTGCGTCTAGACGACCTTCTAGAGAAGCAGTGTAACCAGCTACGTATTTAGCTAGACGGTGACAGAACACGTCCATTGCGCGAGTTGCTTCTTCTTTCTCACCGTAGTTGTCTTCAACGAAACGACAGTCTGAAGTCACTTCAGTTAGACCTTGTAGGCCAGACTCTTTAGTTAGCATGTTGTTGATTTGCTCAACAGAGTAACCTAGTGCGTCGTGTAGGTGGAAGATGATCGCAGGGTCGATATCGCCACAACGAGTACCCATTACTAGACCTTCAAGAGGAGTTAGACCCATAGAAGTATCTACAGATTGACCGTTCTTGATTGCACATACAGATGCGCCGTTACCTAGGTGACAGTTGATGATGTTAACTTCTTCAACTGGCTTGTTTAGTAGGCCTGCAACTTCACGAGTGATGAATAGGTGTGAAGTACCGTGCATGCCGTAACGACGGATGCCGTGCTCTTTGTATAGGTTGTATGGAAGAGCGTATAGGAACGACTCTTCAGGCATAGTTTGGTGGAACGCAGTGTCGAATACAGCAACGTTTTGTAGCTCAGGGAAGTTGTGTTTAGCAGCTTCGATACCGATAAGGTGAGCTGGGTTGTGAAGAGGTGCAAAAGTTGCAGCGTCTTGGATGCCCTTAAGAACTTGATCACAAATAAGTGCTGATTGAGTGAACTGCTCGCCACCGTGAACGATACGGTGACCGATCGCGCCTAGGTTAGCTTTAAGCTCTGGCTTAGAAGCAAGAATAGTTTCTACCATGAAAGATAGTGCTTCTTCGTGTGCTGCGCCTGCGCCTAGTTGAGCTTCGTGCTTACCATCAAGTTTCCACTTCATACGAGCTTCTGGAAGACCAAGACACTCAGCAAGACCTGTTAGGTGCTCAGCACCAGTCTCTGCATCAACAATTGCAAACTTAAGAGAAGAACTACCGCAGTTTAAAACTAAAACTAGCTTTGACATGTATGACTACCTGTTAATCGTCTGATAAAAATCAGTTAGGATGAAATTTAACCACAAGAATAGTCGAGTCTAGTGTAACTGCGTACCATTCTTGCTTAAAAAGCGCTTAAATCCATGTATAAAAAGAGGTCGCTTTACCATGAAAGCAACTTGTGCAATCCTTGCAGATATCTCTCAACGTTGCCTAAATTGTAAATAAGAGCAACAATGAGATTGAGGGCGTGCCAAGGATAGCGATAATAGACAAATATAACAAAAAAAATTTGAAAGAATATTAACTTTCGTCAATTTTTTACGCGTTTAGTTGAAAGTTTCAACTTATTTTGAAGTTAAGTGCCTTGTACCGGAAGTGAGAGAGTAATATGAATAATAAAGTCGGTCTCGTTCACAGCTTACGTGATGGTCAAAAGTACATGGATACTTGGCCTGTGCGCAAAGAACTCGCGCCACTGTTTCCAGAGCAGCGCATTATAAAGGCAACACGTTTTGGTATGAAGGTAATGCCAGCCGTTGCCGCGATTAGTGTGCTTACGCAAATGGTCTTTACCAATCACCAAGCGTTACCGCAAGCGGTGATAGTGGCTCTGTTTGCTATCAGCATGCCAATCCAAGGTATGTGGTGGCTAGGCAATCGCGCTAATACACAATTACCACCATCGCTTGCTGGCTGGTATCGTGAGTTGCACCAAAAAATTATTGAAAGTGGTTATGCTCTAGAACCACTAAAAGCGAAGCCTCGCTATAAAGAGTTGGCTCGCATTCTAAATCGCGCGTTTCGTCACTTAGATAAAACGTCACTTGAGCGTTGGTTCTAAAAAACGAGCTTTTAGCATCAAAGCTTTCAGCTTTGCCCCACATAGAGAGGCGAGATAGCTGTAGTTTGTGACTCGTGAAGGCGGTTGACGAAATTTAACTGTTCAACGATGTTTCAGTGAGTGGTTATTGAAATCGCTATATGAACAAAAAGACGAACAAAAAGGGTTGGCATTGCGCCAACCCTTTGTCTTTTCATTCGTCAATGTTTATTGGCCAGTGTTTAGTGATCAACGTCGAGAAGTCTTAAACTCCCGTTTCTCGTTTCTCAGATCTCTTTTCTCAAAGCGAAGCGCTCTCGCGGCATTCCCGCTTCTCGACTCTCGATGCTCTTTAATCAGTTAAACATCTTAATCGCTTGCTCTGGCTCGACGTATTCAAGGCCAAATGCTTCTGCGACTTCTTTGCAGGTCACTTTACCGTGAATCACATTGAGACCTTCCAAGAAGCCTTTATCGTCCAATAGAGCTTGGCGGTAGCCTTTATTGGCTAATTTGACTATATAAGGAAGCGTTGCATTATTCAGTGCAAAGGTTGAGGTACGCGCGACCGCGCCCGGCATGTTGGCGACACAGTAGTGCACGACATCATCGACGATATAAGTTGGATCGGCGTGAGTAGTGGCATGTGAGGTTTCAAAACAACCGCCTTGGTCGATGGCGACATCAACGACGGCTGCGCCGGGTTTCATTTTGGCAATGTGCGCTTTCGTCACCAACTTCGGTGCCGCTGCGCCTGGAATTAATACCGCGCCAATAACAAGATCGGCTGAGATAACGTGTTTTTCGATGGCGTCTTCAGTTGAATACACCATTTTTGCGCGTCCTTGGAACTCTTCGTCCAATTTGCGAAGCGCATCAATGTTTCGATCGATAATCGTTACATCGGCACGCATGCCGACGGCCATTCTGGCAGCGTTCGCACCGACCACACCCCCACCTATTACTACGATTTTGGCCGGTTCGACCCCTGGAACACCGCCAAGTAATAAACCACTGCCACCGTGGGATTTTTCCAGTGTTTGGGCGCCAGCTTGAATCGACATACGTCCAGCCACTTCCGACATTGGTGCAAGTAGTGGCAAGCGACCCATATTATCTGTTACAGTCTCATATGCTATACAGACGGCTTTACTCTTGATTAGCTCATCAGTTTGTGGAAAATCTGGGGCTAGGTGTAGATAAGTAAATAATATCTGCCCCTCGCGGAGCATTGAACGCTCGGTAGCTTGAGGTTCTTTTACCTTAACGATCATTTCTGCTGTCGAGAAAACGTCAGCAGCAGTAGGAAGAATGGATGCGCCTACAGCGATGTAATCATCGTCTGAGAATCCAATGCCGGATCCGGCTAGGGTTTCAACAAAAACTTGGTGACCTTGAGACACTAGCTCGCGAACGCTGGCTGGAATCATGCCGACGCGATATTCGTGGTTCTTGATTTCCTTTGGTACGCCAATGATCATCCTGACTCCTCATTTTTTTTTGGTTGTAATAACTGTGTGTAGGGTAGTATTGTCGAATTAATATCTAGTATAAGAGCAAATGTTTAACATTTGATACTAAATATTAAAAAGATGTAGTATATATTTTTGCAAGGAAGTAATAAGGTGGAATAAAAAATGGCAGACAACAATAAGAAGCCGTCCAAGGATCTAGACCGTATCGATCGCAATATTCTTAATGAATTGCAGAAAGATGGTCGAATTTCAAACGTAGAATTATCAAAGCGTGTGGGCTTGTCACCAACACCATGTTTAGAACGTGTTCGTCGTCTCGAACGCCAAGGGTACATCACGGGTTACACTGCGTTACTTAACCCACAGTATCTTGATGCGTCTCTATTGGTGTTTGTTGAAATTACGTTAAATCGTGGTGCGCCAGATGTGTTTGAACAGTTTAATACCGCGGTACAAAAACTGGATGACATTCAAGAGTGCCACCTAGTATCAGGTGATTTTGACTATCTATTAAAAACGCGAGTAGCTGATATGGGTGCATATCGTAAGCTGCTTGGCGATACATTACTGCGTTTACCGGGTGTAAACGACACACGTACTTACGTAGTAATGGAAGAAGTAAAACAAACTAATCAGCTAGTGATCAAAACCCGCTAATTATAGTCATTGAGGAGATGAGGCCAAGCTAACAACATTTGGTTAGTGAGCCTTTGGTGCCGTTAACTAGGGTCTTTTTTGGTCAGTCTCCTAGATTGTTATGTGCGCAGAGTGACAGAGGTGGAATCCCTTTCGATATTCTGACGTTAGACAATTGGGTTTTTAGCTTCGATATGGTTAAATCTATAGTCCGAGTAGCTTTGCTGCTCGGGCTATTTTTTTCCTAATAAAGATAAGTAAGTTATGTTCAAAAAGAACAGCAGTAAAGTCGAAACAATTATAAAAACCGGGGAAGAGCCTCAGTCTACCCGTTTATCGGGGCCTGAACGCCTGAAAGAGTGCAGCCTTATTGTGGCAGTACTGGCGTCTATTTTGCTCTATGTTGCCTTATTAACCTTCAGTCCTGCTGATCCATCCTGGTCGCAAACGGCGTGGGCGGGAGATATTGCGAACGCTGGCGGTATCATTGGTGCCTGGTTTGCCGACACTCTGTTCTTTTCATTTGGGTCACTGGCTTACACTATTCCTCTGTTAATTGTCGTCACCGCTTGGGTTTGCTTACGTAAGCGTGATGAAGATGATCCACTTGATTTGATGCTTTGGGGCACTCGTTTCCTTGGCTTCACGATTTTAGTTCTGACCAGTTGCGCTCTTGCCGATATCAACTTTGATGATATTTGGTATTTTTCCTCTGGTGGTGTGATTGGCGATGTACTGACCAGTTTGGCGCTTCCGACGCTTAATGCCCTAGGTACGACACTGGTACTACTGTTTCTCTGGGGCGCAGGTTTTACCCTCCTCACGGGCATTTCATGGTTAACGATAGTTGATTGGCTTGGCGATTCTGCGATTAAGGCATTCACGCGCCTATTTAACCGCGTTCGTGGTGAACAAGATGAAGTGATGGAACCACAGCTCAAACAGGCGGATGAGTTTGAACGCGAACCTATTAAAGCAACGGCTCAAGCGGATCATGACCAGAACAGTGAGCAGGATCATGAGCATGAGCAGCCACGTCGTTACAATATACATATGCCAGAAGCGGTCAGTGCGGTAGCAACAAGTGGTGTTGCAAATGCTGCCGCGGCAAGTGTTCCTGTTTCGCCGCAAGAGCAAGAGGGATATCAGACTCAAGCGTCAACAGTGTCGGAAGAGCCGTTGCATGAAACGTATCAACCTCACGAGGCTCCGAGCGCTGTGGGTTATAACGAACAGCAAGATCAACCGTATACACAACAAGATTTCACCCCACAGGAAGCCCCTCACTATGATCCGGTTTCGAATGGTGAAGTTGAGCGTACGCGCCAACTTGACGCGACGATTGAACAGTTAGAGCAGGATGCGACTCAAGCGGATGATATGGCCGAACAGTTCATCCCACCTTGGCAGCAAGAGACAATGCCGGCAAGTGCTGCTGTTACATCTGATGCTGCCGCTCTTGCGAGTGCTGCTGTTATTCAGCCTACAGAACATAATCAAGCTCCGAATGAAGCGCCTTGGCAGCAAGTTGAGCCACAATCTGCACCAGAGATTAATCAAACGCAGTTGGATGAAATTACTCAGCAAGTAGAACCTAATTCTACCCATATTGAACCAACCATTAGCTCGTTTGATGTCGTAGAACCGAGCGAACAACCGACCGCGCCACCTGCGGCCGTGGATGTGCCAATGAAGGAGCCTGTGACGCTTGAACACGACAATCAAGATGAAGATGTTTCAGCATTTCAGTCAATTGTCGCTGATGCTCAAGCGAAGGTAGTCGCGAAACAAAACCCGTTCTTAGTACAACAAGAACTGAATTTACCTAAGCCGACAGAGCCACTGCCGACTTTAGAGCTGCTTTACCATCCAGAGAAACGCGAAAACTTTATCGATCGTGAAGCGCTAGAAGGCATCGCTCGTTTGGTTGAATCAAAATTGGCTGATTACAAAATCCAAGCGACCGTGGTTGATATTTTCCCAGGTCCTGTGATCACCCGTTTTGAGCTTGATTTAGCACCGGGTGTCAAAGTAAGTCGTATCTCTAGCCTCTCGATGGACCTTGCTCGTTCGTTGTCTGCGATGGCGGTGCGTGTGGTTGAGGTGATCCCTGGTAAGCCTTATGTCGGTCTAGAGTTGCCGAACATGAGTCGTCAAACGGTATTTTTCTCTGATGTAGTGGGAAGCCAAACCTTTATTGATGCTAAGTCACCGACGACCGTCGTCCTTGGTCAAGATATTGCCGGTGAAGCGGTTATCGCTGATATTGCCAAAATGCCACACGTATTAGTGGCTGGTACAACCGGTTCTGGTAAATCGGTCGGTGTAAACGTGATGATTCTAAGTATGCTTTATAAGGCATCGCCGGAAGATCTGCGTTTTATCATGATCGACCCGAAAATGTTGGAATTATCGATTTACGAAGGTATTCCACATCTATTGTCTGAAGTGGTTACTGACATGAAAGACGCATCCAATGCCCTGCGTTGGTGTGTGGGTGAGATGGAGCGTCGTTACAAGCTGATGTCGGCACTCGGTGTACGTAACATCAAAGGCTTCAATGACAAGTTGAAAATGGCAGCTGATGCTGGTCACCCAATCCATGACCCATTGTGGAAACCGGGCGATAGCATGGATGAAGAAGCGCCATTGCTTGAAAAATTGCCTTATATCGTGGTGGTGGTCGACGAATTTGCCGACCTTATTATGGTGGTGGGTAAGAAAGTTGAAGAACTGATTGCTCGTTTGGCGCAAAAAGCACGTGCAGCCGGTGTCCACTTGATTTTGGCAACTCAGCGTCCTTCGGTTGATGTTATTACTGGCTTAATCAAAGCGAACATTCCAACCCGTATTGCCTTTACCGTTTCAACCAAAACCGACTCTCGCACGATTCTTGATCAAGGCGGCGCGGAATCATTGTTAGGTATGGGTGATATGCTTTATTTGGCTCCAGGTTCTAGCCATACTGAACGTGTTCATGGTGCTTTCGCTTCGGATGATGATGTGCATGCCGTAGTGAATAACTGGAAAGCACGTGGTAAGCCAAATTACATCGAAGAAATCATCAGTGGCGAACAGGGGCCTGAAAGCCTGTTACCAGGCGAATCGATGGAAGCAGATGAGGATACTGACCCACTGTTTGACCAAGTGGTTGAGCACGTTGTGCAGTCACGTCGTGGTTCAGTTTCAGGTGTTCAGCGCCGCTTCAAAATTGGTTATAACCGCGCGGCACGTATTGTCGAGCAACTTGAAGCTCAAGGTATCGTGAGTGCACCAGGCCACAATGGTAACCGTGAAGTGTTAGCGCCAGCCCCAGGGCGTGACATGAACTAGAACAAAGCAGGCGAAAGTCTGCTTTTTTACTATCGTCAGTGAAAATGTGGACGAGAGTTAAAGCACACGATAGCAGAAGCGCAGGTTATTCCTGCGCTTTTTTATCGATGTAAAAAAGGGCTGGCATCTCGCCAACCCTATCAGTCATCGCAGACCGTTAATCTCGATTCTCGACGCGAAGTGCTCTCGCTTCTAGCTTTTCGCCTCTCGATTCTCAAAGCGCGGCGGTCTAGCTCTTGCTTTTCGCCTCTCGATTCTCAAAGCAAAGCGCTCTCGCATCTAGCCCTTGCTTCTAGCTCTCGCTCTTAGCAAACTGTGCAACAACAATAAACGCCAGTGCAACCAGATTACCCGCAAAAATCACCACCAACCATTGTGGCATCGAAAGCGTTAAGAATTGCCATACCACTTCTGCGCAATCACCGTAGGCTTCAAACATACCAGGGATCCATTGGTTCAGTGGTGCCCAGCTAGGGAAGGTCACGAACAGATCGCAAGTAGCGAAAGGGGATGGATTAAATTGGTACTCAACGTGCTGCAGGGCAAGCTCTAGACCCTTGTAAGCTGTTGCTCCCCATGCCGCCAGACCGAGCCAGCGGACGAACGGATTTTGCGGTGCGATTAAGCCAATAATCGCAGCGCCACCAATACCCATCATTGCCACACGCTCATAAATACACATCACACAAGGAGCCAACTCCATAACATGTTGGAAATAGAGTGCACAGGCTTCAAAGAGAACGATGGCGAGCAACAAAAGAGACCAAGATAGTCGCCCTTGCGAGAATGTTTTGAGTGTTGAGAGAAAATTCACGAGTAATGTCCTTTACAGAAATAAAAAAAGCTCTGAATACTCAGAGCTTTTTAACGTGTAACAGTTCCCTAATCAAGGGAAATTTAGTGACCGCTTGTGACAGTAGCGCTAACTTCACCAACGTGTTGGCTGATCCAACCTGCATCGTAGAACCACGCAGTCGCAGGCTCTAGGAAGAACACGATGCCCGCTAGGCCAACAAGAGCTAGTACCAAGGTGTATGGCAGAGCCATGATAACCATGCGTCCGTATGATAGGCGAATTAACGGTGCAAGTGCTGAAGTTAACAAGAATAGGAATGCAGCTTGGCCGTTTGGTGTTGCAACAGAAGGTAGGTTAGTACCCGTGTTAATAGCAACCGCTAGTAGATCAAATTGCTCGCGAGTAATTTGGCCATCGATCAGTGCTGATTTCACTTCGTTGATGTAAACCGTACCGACGAACACGTTATCCGATACCATCGATAGCAGACCGTTGGCAACGTAGAACAGGGCCAACTGAGCACCTTTATCTTCAACGGCAAGTACCGCGTCGATAACAGGTTTAAACAACTCTTGGTCGATGATTACCGCCACAACCGCAAAGAACACGGCAAGTAGTGCAGTAAATGGCAGCGCCTCTTCAAACGCTTTACCCATTGAATGCTCTTCGATAACACCAGTAAATGCTGTTGCAAGGATAATTACAGATAGACCGATTAGGCCAACTGCAGCAACGTGTAGTGCAAGGCCAACGATTAGCCATACTGCAATCGCACCTTGAACCCAAAGTTTTGCTACATCTTGGTTAGTACGCGTTTTGCGCTCTTCGTTATCGAAATCAACTAAGATTTGACGCACGCTATCAGGCAGTTCTGCTCCGTAACCAAAGACTTTGAACTTCTCAACCATTGCACAGGTGAGCATACCGCAGAAGAATACTGGGATGGTAACCGGCGCCATACGAATTAGGAATTCAGCGAATAACCAGTCAGCTTGGTCTGCAATGATCAAGTTTTGAGGTTCGCCTACCATGGTCATTACACCACCAAGTGCAGTACCCACACCTGCATGCATCAGCAATGAGCGAAGGAACGCGCGGTAGTTTTCAAGGTCATCACGAGTTAGCTCAGTAATGGTTTCATCTTGAGTATGGTCATGGTCACCAATTGGGTTACCAGAAGCCACTTTGTGGTAGATAGAGTAGAAACCGACTGCAACACTAATTACAACCGCGATAACAGTTAGTGCATCAAGGAAAGCAGAAAGGAATGCCGCGGCAAAACAGAATGCCATTGAAAGCAGAACTTTTGAACGAATACCAAGCAGAAGTTTAGTAAAGATGAACAGCAATAGCTGTTTCATAAAGTAGATGCCAGCAACCATAAATACTAGTAATAGCAGAACTTCGATGTTCGCCACCAGTTCATGTTTTACTTGATCGGCACTGGTCATTCCGATGGCGACGGCTTCAATTGCCAGCAGACCACCAGGTTGAAGAGGGTAGCACTTTAATGCCATCGCAAGAGTGAAAATAAACTCTGCAACTAATAGCCAACCTGCAACGAACGGATCGATGAAAAAGAACACGATCGGGTTGATAATAAGAAATGAGAAAATGGCAACTTTGTACCAATCAGGGGCTTTACCAAGAAAGTTCTTAATAAACGCATTTCCGAGTGACATCGGCATGATTCAATTACTCTTATATGTTGTTACGAATAGACACTGCGCACGCTTGAATTCACGTGATCGATAGACTGATGGCATACCGATGAAACAGCGACTTAGAAAAAACAACACTCCGAAAACTGTCATGTGGCCTTGCCAAGTCACTCCCTGAGAAAGACAAGCACTTTTAACTTCGGTCGTCACTCTACTCTTCAGCGCTATTTAGTCAATCATTATGTTTATATTGATAAAATACGCGGCAATTAATTGTAAAAAACGCGAGCGAAGTGGCGTAAGGCTAACATACGAGTTGTGATAAATTCTGTTTGCTGTCTCACGTCGTGCGAAAGCGAAGAATATGACGTTCTATTGAAGGGAAATAACCCCTTATATATCTGAGTTTTTGCGTTTTTGAAAAATAAGATTTAATAGAAATTCCTTTGTTTACAGTCGTTTCAGATATTTTAGCAAAGGTTAAAGTACTATTTTTTTAGTTTAGAGTTATAAAGAAATAATGACCCTACGTTACTCGGATTAGTGTTATTACTCTATTATTGTTTTGCGAGAAGTTTACAGTTCGTTTGTTTCCGATACGTAATAAGTAGTGGTATGATGAGTTTATCTGATCCCCCTATAAATAGAATATTGGAACAACTCAATGGTCATAAAGGCAAAGAGCCCTGCAGGATTCGCAGAAAAATACATAATTGAAAGTATTTGGAAAGGGCGCTTCCCTCCTGGTTCCATTCTTCCTGCTGAGCGTGAGCTTTCAGAGTTGATTGGTGTCACTCGAACCACACTACGTGAAGTACTTCAGCGACTTGCACGAGATGGTTGGTTGACTATCCAGCATGGTAAACCGACCAAAGTAAACCAGTTTATGGAAACCTCAGGTTTGCATATTCTCGACACTATGATGACCTTAGATGCTGAGAATGCGACTTCTATCGTAGAAGATTTGCTTGCAGCACGTACTAATATCAGCCCGATTTTTATGCGTTACGCTTTCAAAGTAAATAAAGAAAGCTCAATGCGTACGATGCAAAATGTTATTGAATCTTGTGAGGCGCTTACAACCGCAGAATCATGGGATTCATTTATGACCGATTCACAATATGCTGACAAGATTCGTCAACATATTAAAGATGACGGTGAAAAAGATCCGCTTAAGCGTGAAGCTATTTTGATTGCGAAGACATTCAATTATTATGACTACATGCTATTTCAACGCCTCGCTTTCCATTCAGGCAACCAGATTTACGGTCTGATCTTCAATGGTCTGAAAAAGCTATATGATCGTGTCGGCAGTTACTACTTCTCAAACCCACAAACGCGACTGTTGGCGTTGAAGTTTTACCGCGACTTGTACAAAGTTTGTGAAACGGGTGAGCGTGAACAGATCCCAGCGATTGTTCGTCAGTATGGTATCGACAGTGGCCACATTTGGCACCAAATGAAAACGACACTGCCAACCAACTTTACTGAAGATGACAGCTAGTGAGTCGCTTTAGCGAATTAAGCTGAACAACAGAAAGCCCATCATAGCGACATGATGGGCTTTTTAATGGCGAAAAGACGTAGCGCTAGCCAATCTGCACAGCAAGATCGCTTTCAATGGTTGATGAACAAGCCAGAACATAGCCCTGTTCAATTTCTTCTGCGCTTAATGTCTCAAGGCTTGTGCTGCGCACAGAGCCGGATGTCACCTTGCATTTGCATGAACCACAAATGCCACTACGACAGGCAACAATCAGGGGCAGTCCTGCAGCCTCTAATGTGTCGGCTAACACCGCACCTTGCTGGGCAACGACCTCTTTGCCGAACGCTTCGACAGCAACGGATACTGTTTTGTCTTCTGCTTTATCTTCCGCTTGATCGCCTCGCACTGACTCTGCTGTGGAGCTAACGGGCGTAAAACTTTCTTGAAAGAAATTGTTCATATCAAATCCCAGAGCCTGCAAGTTATCGTGTGTATCTTGCATAAACTGACTTGGGCCGCACAGATAGACTGTTCGCTGCATTAAATCCGGCACCAATTGCAAAAGCCATTCTTTATTTAAACGACCTTGTGGATGCATTGTTCCGCCGGCATCTTTTAGTAGTAGCGACAATGTGAACTGTTCTTCGGTTGCAGCCATTGACTCAAGTGCATCAAAGTAGATGGTTTGTTGAGCCGACTTTGCGACATGCAAAAATTGAACATCAACATCAGCACCATTGGCTAGCCACTGCTTGGCCATCGCATAGACGGGCGTGATGCCGCAACCTGCGCTGAGCAGTAATGCTTTTTTATTATCATTGATGCGCACTGGTGGATGATCAATCGTATTGAATTCACCACTTGGCGGTAGGGCGAGTAGGGTGTCACCGACTTGAAGAGTATCAAGTAAATAGTTGGACACTTTACCGCCTTCCACTCGCTTGATGGTGAGTTGTAAATGAGACTCGCCAGCGATCGAACTAAGTGAATACGCGCGATATTCCATTTTTTGCTCAACTTCCACGCCAACCGTAATGAATTGGCCGGGTTTAAAATCGAACTGGATGGAGTCAAACGCGGCAAGTTGGCTTTCTAGCGGCGCAAGTTTAATGCTCATGGTATCGGGTGTTTCAACATACTTGTCGATGCAACGTAATTGGACGGGTTGAGAGCCCTGCCATTCAAAGTACATATCTGATCTCGTTAACTATTTTCACGTGGTGATGGCTAACGTTATGGCTAAAATGAAACTCGGCCGGATGGCTGATTAGCAGCATAACGACAAGCGCAGTGGTGTGATGGGCTGAAATTGGACCAAAAAGCCTACCCTCGAATGAGGGCAGGCCACTGGATTAAGCGCCTAGAATCGTTTGTAGGTCATCTTCAACGTTTGAGATAGAACGCATATCGAACTTCTCTTGGATGATGGCCAATAGGTTGTCGGTGAGGAATGCTGGCGCGGTTGGACCGGTATAGATGCCTTTTACACCTAAAGCGAATAGGGTAAGTAGGATCACGATTGCTTTTTGTTCAAACCACGAAAGTACCAAGGTAAGCGGTAGCTCATTGATACCACAGTCAAACTCGTTCGCCAGTGCTAATGCCAGTTGGATCGCTGAATAGGCATCGTTACATTGACCCACATCGAGTAGACGAGGAATACCATTGATGTCGCCAAACTGGTTTTTGTTGAAGCGGAATTTACCACAAGCAAGCGTTAGAATCAGCGTGTCTTCTGGTGCGCTAGCGGTAAAATCGGTGTAGTAACTGCGTTCGGCTTTGTCACCATCACAGCCGCCAACGAGGAAGAAGTGACGAATGTTCCCTTGTTTAACTTGATCAATAACGGCAGGTGCCGCATTCATAAGCGCATTGCGACCAAACCCAACCGTGATCATCTGCTCGATCTCGTTGTGCTGGAAACCTGGTTGACTTAGAGCACATGCAATCACTGCTGAGAAATCATCCCCTTCAAGATGAGCAACACCAGGCCAACCGACGATACTGCGTGTGAATAGACGGTCAGCATATTGACCCACATCTGGGTTAAGCAGGCAGTTTGATGTCATCACGATTGCGCCTGGGAAGTTAGCAAACTCTTTTTGCTGATTTTGCCATGCGCTTCCGTAGTTACCTGCAAGGTGAGGGTATTTGTTAAGTTCTGGGTAACCGTGCGCAGGAAGCATTTCACCATTGGTATAAACGTTGATGCCTTGGCCTTCGGTTTGTTGCAGAATTTTCTCTAGGTCGTGCAAATCATGGCCTGAGACTAAAATACATTTACCTTGGCGAGTTTTTACGTTCACACTGGTTGGGGTTGGGTGACCAAAAGTCTCGGTTTCACCAAGATCAAGCATCTCCATGACTTTGTAGTTCATCAAACCTATTTCCATTGAGCACTCAAGTAGCTCATTAAGATCCGTCGGCTCAGTGCCTAGCCATGCCATGATTTTATGGTACTGCGCAAAAATAGCGGTGTCTGTTTGGCCAAGTACGCGAGCGTGTTCCATGTAAGCCGCCGCGCCTTTGAGGCCATAGAGGCAAAGAAGGCGTAAGCCTACGACATCTTCGTTGACCTGCTCTTTACCGCGGTTAACCGCTGCATTAGGTGCAAAAGCGAGGATCTGCTCTGCGTTTTCTGGTAGCTCAAAGTTCGCAACTGGGGGCGCAGATTCAAGGGATTGGTTGGCCAGCGTTGCCGCCGCTATGGTGCTTTGTTTAAGACGATCTTTGTAGAGCGCCGCTTGGCTGGTTAGCTCCAAAATACGCTCTGGGTCGAAGTTTACGTTGGTCAATGTGGCGAAGAAGGCGCGTGGTGCCCACATATCAATTTCTTGGTCAACGATGTCAAAACGACGTGCTTGAGAAGCCCAGTAAGAAACACCTTGAAGTAGGTAAACGAGAACATCTTGAAGATCAGAGACCTCAGCGGTTTTGCCACACATGCCTTGGGCAAATGAGCAGCCTTTGATGGTTGGGGTTTGAATCGTCTGTTCACATTGAATACAGAACATAAGGGCTCTCCAGTTTACTCTAAATAATAATTGCGTGGGCCAGCAATTGTTGGCTCACACATCGGTGGTATGAAGCCTATAGAGCACAGAGTGTGCCAAAAGTTATATTATTGATTTTATTGAATAAATAGAATGTCGCCAATCAGATTTGTTGTAATAAAGACAACGTCTGTGATGTCTTTATTACAACATGGCGTGGCTGATCGTTAGGATTTAATCGAGAATTTTTTTCCCATTCGATATAAGTTGCCGCGATCCATTTGAAGAAAATCAGCAGCTTGTGACCATGTATTCGACGATTTGTTTAAGGCGTGCACAATTAAATCTTGTTGGTATTGCTCAACCAACAATCGCATTGGCTGACTTTCAGTAGGAAAATAGCGCGATGTGTTTTTTACATCACATCTCTCTTCTGTATCAAATTGGCTTTTTAATTCGTCAAAATGATCGAGTTGAATTGTGGTTTTATCCTGCTGAATGGCATGTAAGGCCGCGCGTGTTAAGCAGTGTTCAAGCTCACGTATATTGCCTGGCCAAACTTGGTTTTCTAGTACTTGTAGTGCCTTCGGGTGAACATGTAGGTTCGGAGAATTAAATTGCAAACGTACTTTTTCCAGCAGGTAACCAGCCAGCACCGCTATGTCGCCCTCACGCGTACGGAGTGGAGGAACGTGAATTGGAAAAACGTTGAGACGATGGTAGAGATCAGCGCGGAAGCGACCCTGTTCAACTTCTTGTTCCAACTGGCGGTTGGTTGCGGCAACGATACGGACATTAACTGTTAAATGTTGATCACTCCCGACGCGTTGCAGTTCTCCTTGTTGAATTACTCGCAGTAACTTGGCTTGCAAGATCAGCGGCAGCTCACCGATCTCATCAAGGAAAATGGTCCCGCCATCGGCCAATTCAAATTTACCAGAGCGATGGTTGTTTGCGCCAGTGAATGCCCCTTTTACATGACCAAACAGTTCGCTCTCGGCCAAACCTTCAGGCAATGCTGCACAGTTGACGTAAATCATCGGTTTATCCGCGCGGTGAGACTGCGCATGCAGGTTGTGCGCAACCAACTCTTTACCTGTGCCGGTTTCACCACTAATAAGCACGGCAAAATCCGATTGGGCGACGGTAGCGATATTGGTTTTTAGGCGCTCAAACTGCGGGCTAAGGCCGATCATCTCACCTTGTTGCGAGCGAGCTTGGTGGATCAGCGTTTGTGTTACGCTGCGGTGTTTGCGGTTCTGCGCTTTGAGGCTTTTAAACTGGGCAATATTACGCAACGTCGCCGCGGTTAACGCAGCAAAGGTTGCCACTTCAACCGGGTCTAAATAATCAAAAGCTCCCACGGTGAGGGCATCCATAGTTAACACGCCAACTAATTGGCCTTCTACATATAAGCTGCAGCCCAAACAGTCATGCACGTCAATGGTTTGCTCTTCCGTTAGCAGTACTCCATCAAAGGGGTCAGGCAGTGAGCAATTGGCATCAAAACGCACCGGTTCGCGGCTATGCATAATTTGTTCAAGGCGTGGATGGGCGCTAGGGTAAAAGCGCCGCCCTAGAATTGAGGTGGAAAGACCTTTAACTGCGACAGGAGTAAGAAAACCTTGTTCATCGAGAATAAACAGCGCCGCAGCATCACAAGGAAAGACGGTACTCACGCCTTCCACAAGATGCTGATACTGCTCATCACTGGTTAGGTTAGAACTTAAATTCAAAGCAATGTTGAGTAGGGTTTGTGCAAAAGGGGATGTAGGTAAAGATGACATAGCGGCGCTCAAATAAAGTAACCCGGCTATGCTAACGGCGTGATGTCAAAAGTACATCGTGCGAATGTTAAGGATGGCGTACGTTTGATTTCGATCAAAAAAATAGCCTCGAATATAACGAGGCTATTGATGGGGTTGCATAACGATTGTAAATCGATTCAGCTTAGCAATCTGAACAGTCTTCTGAGCCGCCAGCTTCCACAAACCATTGGGTCAGGTATGTTTTAAGATCTTTGAGTTCTTCAGGGCCAATGAGCGCGAGGCCAAGATCTTCTGCGCGGGTGATGTCGTTATAACGTAACGGACGAAAGCTCACCAACATCGCGCGGGCTTGTAGGCCGCCGAGTAGGTCGCGCAACGATTCCAATTTATACAGAGTATCATCGCCATCATCACGCATGCCTTTGGTCTTACATTCGATGATATGGAGTTTATTGTTGACCACTGAAGCGACATCCAGCTCGTTACGTACTTCACGTTCACCGAGTTGGCGATAAACCTGTACGTTGAGTGAGTGATCTTGGATAGTCGGCATATCTTGTTGAATTTGACGTACCGTGCTGTGCACTAAAGTCTCTAGCCATTCACCGTTAGAGAAGCGACGAGCTTCTTCACTGGCGAACGTTAGGATACCGGCTTGGTAGGTGGCGATATCCGCTTCAACCAAGTCGCTGAGTAGCATGTTGAGCTCACGGTAACCTTGTTGCTTTTCCGATAACTCAACGCTCAGGCGCTGCTCTTTACGACAAGTTGTTGCAAGATAGTTTAGCGTTGCGAGGCCAGGACCTAATTCTAAGGCATTACTTGCCCAGCGCTCACCTAGTTCGTACAACTTTTGGTCAAGCTGAGGGGGGAGGTCATGATCATTGAACTCACCACGTGCACCAAACACGGTTAGGTAATCATCAATGGTGATGCGATCTTCGACTTGAGTGTCTTCTTTGCCTTCTGGGTATAACCAGCAAAGTCGGTCGCTGTTTGGTTCGACAACGAAAATAGGCCAATGCAGGCTGCGGAAAACTTCGTATACCGAGAGTAGGCGGTGACGAAGCCCACAACTGGCATTTAGTTTCACTTCTTCACCACGAGACTTGAGGTCACTGGCAAGTTGGCAAACAGCTTGTTTGATCTTAGCAACGTTGGCGACATTAGGAATTTCAAAAAATTCTGAGCTGATGTTGCGTTTAGCCAGCACGCTATGAAGACGGTGGTACATCTCTTCTTGAGTTCTCACACCAATAAAAACGATGTGCTGACTGATAGTACGATTATCGAGTAGTGGCGTGACTAGTCGAATTGGATCCTGGTCAATAATGCCAACATGAACGGCCATAGTTGTTCCTCATGTTTGGCTTGCGAAACGGAAAGTTAATATGGGTAAACTAGCAAGCCTTCTTACCATATAATGTTGCCGCCTTAAAAAAACAAGGGCGATTAATCAATTTAATCGCCCTTGTTCAGTTATTTAGCTAAAAATTTACAATCACACCTTAAATCGGTGTACCAATTCGCCTTGTTGATTCGCCAATTGGGTTAGGCTACTACTGGTGTTCGCAATCTCCGCCATAGCGTGATAACTGGAATCTGCTATGCCGTTAATCTCTTCTATGCTTTGCGCGATTTCAGTTGCCGTTTGATTTTGTTCAACCGCAGCGCTGGAAATGTGCGCACTCATATGACTGATTTCTAAAATCAGAGATTGGATCTCTTCCATTGCACTATTGGCATTAGAAGCTTGATCAACGGACAGAGTCATATCATCCATACAGCTTTGAATCACACTGTTGGCAGACGTTGAACTGCTTTGTAGCGCGCTGATCATGTTTTCGATTTCAGAGGTGGATTCTGTGGTTCGTTGTGCCAGCACGCGGACTTCATCAGCCACCACGGCAAAACCACGGCCTTGCTCACCCGCACGCGCAGCTTCAATTGCCGCGTTCAAGGCCAGCAGATTGGTTTGTTCTGCGATGTTACGAATGACATCAAGAATAGAACCGATCTGGCTACTCATGTTTTGTAGTTCTTTCACCGCGTCAACGGACTGATTTAAGCGTGTTTCTAATTGGTTGATAGTGGTGATGTTGGTGCTCATGATTTGGCGACCTTGTTCAGATGCCAGTTCCACTTGTCCAACCATTTCGAGTGAGCTTTGAGCGCTCTGAGCCACTTCTTCAACCGAGTGCGACATCTGGTTCATCGCGGTTGCCACGCTGGCGGTTTGCTGACGCTGCTGATTGAGTTGTGATTGTGTACCAGTCAGTGTTTCTTGGTTGGTATTGGCGGTATGAGTAAGATCGTCAGATGCTTGATTTAAACGGACCAGAATATTGTGCAGGTTATCAGCCAAATCATTGATGTGGCCACTCACGCGGCTAAACTCGTTGTTGTAACGAATTTCAATGCGTTGAGTCATATCTCCACCGCTAAGCGCTTCTAGCGTTTTTAGGATGCGAGTGAGTGGCGTTCGCACGCTATGTGCGATGTGGTAACCGATACCTGCTGCAAGGGCAACGACAACCAGACAGAGGAAAATGGAACGAACTAAGCCTGAGTCATAAACCTTGCCCGCTTCGACCAAAGAAGCATTTAGGCCGTTCTGCGCGGTTTCACTGAATGAATTCAACAGCGCCATTGAGGTGTCGACTTCTTTGGTTAGGTTGGCGATGTTGCTGTATAGCGCTTGACGGGAAAGTAGGTAGTTATTGTGTTGATCGAGTACGCCACCTTTTTGGCCAATATCAATAGTGAACTGATTTACAGGCGCATCAAACTTCTCTTTCAGTGATGGCAGTTGGGTTAATAGGCCGCGGTATGAATAGTTAAGGTGCGTGACTGCTTTTTTGTTTTTCGCGACGGCTTTGGCCACAAATTCGGTGTCACTGCTTGCCAATGCATCAGAAGTGATCACTTCTGCGTCTTTCAATTTTTCAAAATAGCTGCGAGCCATCACTTTAACAGCGATCTTATCTTGGTCATCCACATACTCTTTCATTCCTGAGCTAAGCTCGGCATGTAAGCGTTGGAATTGACGTGTTGACTGTTGAACTAATTCTTGTGCTTCAAACATATTGCGATAGTTATCCATCGCATCCGCCGCTTCAGCGAAGTAACGCTGTTCCATCGCTTTTACTTGTTCGATACGTTCAATGAGCTCAGGGCTAGTCGCACTTGCTTGTTCAAGGTCGATTAAAGTTTGATCGAAGTGGGCTTTGGCATCGATAAATTCGCCATGAATGACGTCCATACGCTCAAAGCTCTGCGTGGTTAAATAGTCTTTGAAAAGTTTATCAGCTGTTAGCAATGCCACATTGGTTCGGTTAGACATTGAGACGAGCGGCAGAGATGTGTTGGTGACACTCGCGAAATTTTGATGAATTTGTTCCATTCCACGTAATGCTAAAATAGTGGATACTGCGAACATCAAAATGATCAATGCAAAGCCAGCGTACATCCTCCTGATCACTGAACCTTTCATAGACCTCTCCTTGTTTGAATAATTTATAATGAAAATTATCAGACTTAGGACACTTGTATTGATATCGAGACACGCTTTTTATGACGCACAAGACAAAAAAAATTTTCTAGTAAAGAAATCTGAGTGGTTTAGGTTAAATGAACGTTGTTTTTTATTGTGATTTTGCGAAGCATGACGCATACTCATTCGACTATTTAGTTAAGTAAGTTTATGGAGCCACCATGGCCGAAGAGACCATTTTTAGCAAAATTATTCGTAAAGAAATTCCTGCCGATGTCGTTTATCAAGACGAATTAGTGACGGCGTTTCGTGATATTAATCCACGCGCACCTAAGCACATTTTAATCGTACCAAACAAGCTGATCCCAACGGTCAATGATATTGAATCCGACGATGAAATGGCGATGGGTAGAATGTTTACCGTGGCTAAAAAATTGGCGAAAGAAGAAGGTATCGATCAAGACGGTTACCGTTTAATCGTGAATTGCAATTCACACGGTGGTCAAGAGGTGTATCACATTCATATGCATTTAGTGGGCGGTTGTCCATTAGGCCCTCTTTTGATGAACTAAACTGCACTTTATGTGGTCTACCAAAAAGCACGACATAACGACGTGCTTTTTCTTTTAATAAAATGGAGTGCGAATTGAAACTAACTATTCGACTCAAGCCAGTTCGACTCATGCTGGTCATCAGCAGCTCTGTTCTGCTTTCCGCTTGTGCTAACTTCTCAGCCGGTAATTTATTTAGCCACTATAGCGCGCAAAATGAATCGGTGTATCAATCTGTTAAGCGCGGTGATTATCTCCAAGCGAAAGAAGAACTGCCGGAAGATATCGCTGGCGAGATCCTAGATAATTTCGAAAAAGGCCGCGTTTACCTGCTTAACAAAGATTATCAACAAAGCCAAGACGCTTTAGAGTTAAGTGATCGCGCGGTGAGAGTTGAGCAGGACAAAGCGGTGATATCACTCTCGGACACGGCGTCGAGTGTCGGTTCATTAGCCGTCAACGATAATCTCAAAATCTACCAACCTGCTGATTATGAATTAGGCTTTCTCCATCTATACTTAGGTTTAAATTACGTTAAAGCGAATCAACTTGATGACGCGCTAGTGGAAATGCGCCGTGCCAATCAAGTGCAAGAGCAGGCGCGTAAAGAGCGTGAAAGAGCACTAGAGTCAGCGGAAAAAGAGATGAAGTCGCAAGGCCTCACTCCTAATCTTGGTAGCGTGTTAGCGAATTATCCTGATGCGGGCAAAACGCTACAGGCAGTACAAAACGCCTATTTAATGTATGTGTCGGCCCTGTTGTATGAAGCCGACAATGACTTAAATAGCGCCTATGTTGATTATCGCCGTGCATTGGCTGTGATGCCAGATAATCGCAGTGTGATTGACGGTACGATGCGTGTGGCAAAACGTTTAGGGATGCGGGATGATTTACTTCAACTCGAAAGACGTTATGGTAAAGCGCAGAACTTAGCTAAAGGACAAGCGAGAGTGATCGTCTTACAAGAGCAAGATGTGGTCGAAGCTCTGCAAGGCTGGAAATTATCTTTACCGCTTTATGACAGTCGCGGTAATGGCGCGCTGTATTCTTTGGCTTTACCTTATTACCCATCGAACAATGCGCTACGTTTTGTAACGCCAAGATTGAATCATCAAGGGTTATCACAAGATTTACTGACCGATGTGAATTTAATGGCTCAGCGTGATTTGTCAGAACGAATGCCAAATATCGTGATTCGCCAAGCATTACGTGTGGTGGCTAAAGATCAATTACGTAAAGAAGCCGCTCAAGGCGACGACGTGGGTAACTTAATATTCAATGTTTGGAACACGCTCACTGAGCAGCCAGATACGCGCAGTTGGCAAACCTTGCCAGCTTCAGTTTATAGCAGTTCGACGGTGGTAAATGCCGGCGAGCAGCAACTTGATATCAATGGACAGTTATACAACTTCAATGTGCCGCAAGGACAAACGGCGTTGGTATGGCTGTCTCGTCAGGGAAATAACGCCACACTGTGGCATAAGCAACTAGGAAGATTGTAATGAAGAAATTCGTTTTAGTGATCTTATCAATGTTTGCCATTGCAGCTTGTACTACTAATACATCGGGTCTGCGTATTGATGGTGGCTCGCACAGAGTTCTGTTTGCTGATTCATCCATGTCACGCAGCTTGAACGTGGATGACATCACGACCACAACGGTAGATGGTCATGCGCAAGGTATTGTGAGTTTAACGAATAATCTCAGTAGCGATCTTGACCTGCTATACCGTTTTTATTGGTATAACGATCAAGGTTTAGAGGTCAATACCAAGGTAGGAAACTGGCGACGTTTGATTATTCGCGGTGCCGAGACGCGCTCTATATCTGAAGTATCGGTCAATCCTGACGCGACGCAATTTCGCGTACAAATTCGAAGAAACAACGATTGAAAACGGTGGGAACTAAAGTGCTAACGCTTTGGTCAAACTGAAAAATAATGAAGGAAAGTATCATGAAAAAAAGTGTCATTGCACTGTTGGGCTTAGCGGTTGTGTTGGGCGGGTGTTCAAACCAAGTTAGCTATGGTGATGCACAAGCTGTGGAGACCACTACCATCGATTTCGGCTCAACAGATTTACAGACCATCGCTGGCGAAATGGTGGATAGCATGCTGAACTCAGGTTCTGTTGCTGCGATTACTCGTGATTCGCGTCCTATCGTGTTTGTTGAGCGTATTAAAAATAAAACCAGTGAGCATATTGATACCGAGTCGATCACCGACAGTATCAGTACTAAAATGCTTAACTCAGGTAAATTCCGTTTTGTCGACATGGATCGTGTAGAAGCGGTACGTGACCAACTAAACTTCCAAAACAACGATGAGTTAGTCAATCAAAGCAATGCGATTCAATTTGGTAAAATGGTCGGCGCGCAATACATGCTGTATGGCAACCTTTCAAGCATTGCAAAATCAGCAGGTAGTGATAAAGACGTTTACTACAAAATGACCATGCGTTTGATGGATCTTGAGTCTGGCCTGATTGAATGGGCGGATGAAACAGAAATCCGCAAACAAGAATCAAAAAGCTTTTTGGGCTTGTAGTTATTAGCCAATATACGATTGGCATAAAAGAGCAAGGAACGACTTATGGCACGAATGTCATGGAATGAAGCTTGTCAGCTAGACCGCACATTGCTGTCATTAGATCGTTTCTTTGCTATGCCTCCTAACTATGGGCAAACCCTAACAGGGGGCTTAACCAATCGTTGTTGGAAAGTGGTAGAGGATAGTGGTAAGGCCTATGTTTGGCGGCCAAATACACATATAACCAAAGCTTTTTCAATTTCACGTTTTCAAGAATATCAGATTCTTGCTTCAATCGAGTCTGCGGGTATTAGCCCAAAACCGATTCATATCAATGACCAAGGTCTGTTGGTTGAATGGTTAGAAGGCCAAGCTCTCACTGATACACTCAGCGTTGAGCAGTTACTTGACGCCCTTGTCGCTGTCCATTCCTTATCAACGACACGAATTCCTGTCGCTCCATTTAGTTTTACCGCTCGTGTTGATCATTATTGGATGCAACTGAAACCAGAGTTGAAGACTGAAGTATATCAAACCATCTACCGTGACTGGCGCAATGCGCCGAGTTTAGCCGATGTTGGCCACACCTTATGCCATTTTGATCTTGCTGGTTACAACATGGTGGCGAGTGAGCAGGGGGCAAAAATCATTGATTGGGAATACGCAACGATTGGCGATCCGCGCTTAGATCTTACTTTAAGTATCGATGTGGCAGGCGTTGACGAAATGGATGCAATTCAACGCTATTGCCAGCAACGTGAGCTAGAAGGGATCGACGACTGGGTTGAAGGCGTGAGAGCGTGGCGACCTCGTGCGACCATGATGGCGATGCTTTGGTACTTACTTGCGTATCAATTGTGGGGGGATGAGCATTATTTTCAGCAGGCTGAGATCCTTAAACAGCAGTTCGCTTAACCACAGTTTTGCTGTTGAGATCACTGTTTCGTAGTAGGCAAGCAAGAATATGGTTTCTCTCCCTTTAAAACCTTAGCTTTCGTGTTAGATTAAATTACGTTTGTTGCATTTAAGTGAGCTTTTCGTGAGCTGGCGTTTAAACAAACCGATTAGAATAAGGAAATAACATGATCATCTATTTACATGGCTTCGACTCTACCAGCCCAGGTAACCACGAAAAAATTCTTCAATTGCAGTTTATTGATGATGATGTCCGTTTCATCAATTACAGCACGCTTCACCCTAAGCATGATATGCAGCATCTACTCAAAGAAGTGCATAAAGTGATTGAGCAGTCAGACGATAAAAATCCCATTATTTGTGGGGTAGGGCTTGGGGGCTTTTGGTCTGAACGCGTTGGTTTCTTATGCGGTATTAAACAGGTCATTTTCAACCCAAACTTGCATCCAGAACGCACAATGCAAGGCCGTATTGATCGTCCTGAAGAGTATGATGATATTGCGACCAAATGTGTGCAAGAGTTTCGCGTTAAAAATAACAAACGCTGTTTAGTGATTTTGTCACGCGAAGATGAAATTCATAATAACCAAATTACAGCGCAAGAGCTGGATGGGTACTACGATGTCATCTGGGATGAAAAACAGAGTCATAAATTCAGTAAAATCTCACAGCACTTACAAGCGATTAAGGCTTTCAAAGAGAGCTGATCCTACCGTTATTTAAAGCTTGGCTTGACGCAAACGACGTTCCTTCAACGTCGTTTTTGTTTTTCTATACCTTAAGAGGCCTTAAATAGATACTTCAGATTGTCGTCTCAGCGATGATAATCATAGATTTTAAGCACCTCGTTACATAAAACCATACAGATTATAGTGAGTTTTTCTCATTCTCTAGTTGCGCAGTGCGTTTTGCTCTATATAATGAGTAAAATAAAATTTATTTGATAAATATCAAAAAAAATTGAGAGCGAGTGAAAAAACTTGCCCAATATTGCTGGTTGAGGCGTGTTTTTGCCCGATGAGCAAGCGACTGATACAGTCTTTCAATCCAAATACGTGTTTCATTGAGTGAACCTCTATCGCGGCGTAAGCGCGAGCTAAAAATATTTCTTCAGTTTGCAGTGCGAACTGACTCAATTTCTTAGTTTTATTATTTTAGAGGATAGTTGCTGTGACACGAATTATCGTAGTAGGTGGCGGCGCAGGCGGTTTAGAGCTTGCGACCAAACTAGGCCGTACACTTGGCCGCAAAGGTCGTGCGAACATTACTTTGGTTGACCGTAAGGCGAGCCATTTGTGGAAACCACTGTTGCATGAAGTGGCGACCGGTTCGTTAGACGAAGGGGTTGATGCATTGAGCTACCGTGCTCATGCGAAAAATCACCACTTTGATTTTCAGCTTGGTAGTCTGCAAGACATCGATCGCGAGCGCAAAGTGATCATCCTTTCTGAATTGAAAGATGAGCAAGGTGAGTTGTTAATGCCAAGCCGTGAGCTTGAGTACGATATTTTGGTACTCGCGATCGGTTCAACATCGAATGATTTCAACACGCCGGGTGTCCGTGAAAACTGTATCTTCCTAGATAGCCCTGAACAAGCTCATCGCTTCCGTACAAACATGAACAATGAGTTCCTTAAGCTGCACGCCAAAAATGGTCAAGGCACAGTGGATATTGCGATTGTTGGCGCGGGTGCAACGGGTGTTGAATTATCGGCTGAGCTACATAACGCAGTTAAAGAGCTACGTACTTACGGCTTTGGTGACCTGGATTCAAGCAAACTAAACGTGAGCCTTGTGGAAGCCGGTGAGCGTATCCTTCCTGCATTGCCACCACGTATCTCTGGTGCGGCGCATCAAGAGTTAACGAAGCTTGGTGTGAATGTACGTACCGCGACCATGGTAACTCAAGCGGACAAAGATGGCTTAACAACCAAAGATGGTGAAAAGATCCATGCGCAAATCATGGTGTGGGCTGCTGGTATTAAAGCACCTGATTTCATGAAAGAAATTGGTGGTCTGGAAAGTAACCGTATTAACCAATTGGTGGTAAAAGATACTTTGCAAACCACTCGTGATGACAACATTTTTGTTATCGGTGATTTAGCGCAATGTACGCAACCTGATGGTTCATTTGTACCGCCACGCGCTCAAGCTGCGCACCAAATGGCTAGCCGTGCGTTTAGCAATATTGTCGCTAAACTAACCGGTCGTGAGCTGAAAGCGTATGTCTACAAAGATAATGGTTCTTTAGTCTCGCTAAGCCGTTTCTCGACGGTGGGTAGCCTGATGGGCAACCTGACCAAAGGATCGATGATGATCGAGGGACGTATTGCTCGCGTGGTGTACATTTCACTGTACCGTATGCACCAAATGGCGCTGCACGGTGTGTTTAAAACCGCCCTGATTATCTTGATGGGCCGTATTAACCGCGTGTTACGCCCGAACTTGAAGCTTCACTAAGCCGATGTTCTAGACATAAAAAAAAGAGTGCCAATGGCACTCTTTTTTTATGTCTAAATGATGGGTATTAACTGGGTATAACAGAATAGACCGCCCCACACTTAGGTTTGCCATTAAAGATAAAACGGTTCTCAGCATAGGTTTCAAATTTGGCACCACAGGCAAGTGCTAATTTTTGACTCGCAAGATTATTAGGATCACAAACCACTTCTAGCCGAGTCAGTTTTAAAATACCAAAACAAAACTCAATCAATGCGTCGAGCGCTTTGCGGCCATAGCCCTGCTGTTGGAATTCATCGGCAATCCAATAACCTAGACTGGCCATATTGAAGGTTTGGTAAAACTCATTAATCGCCACCATTCCAATTAACACATCGTCACTGCGTCGGAAAATCCCAAAACCATACGCATCCGATTTAACCCAATTTAAACGCGTCGCTAATAGAAAGCGTTCTGCATCTTTAGCGCTAAACTCGCTATGACACCAATCCACCCAGTGGTGAAGCTTTGGAGATCGGACAATGAGGCGCTCAAGCTGGCGGCTCTCTTCGGCATCGATTAGGCGTAACGTAAACTCAGTGGTAATAATTTGGTAGTCAGGACTCATAGGTGATCACAATTAACCGCAGTGAATGGTGAGTATATACCGAAATAAAGAGGGGTGTTGTGAAGCGCTCGTTGTTCGTGTTTGGCGCAAGTTATACGGCTTCGAAAAATAAAAACGCCCTCTAAGGTAGAGGGCGTTATTTGATATTGCTACTGCGTGTTAGATCAAGCGATCAAGAGTCGTTGCATCAGTTGACGCGACGCACTTGAATGATCATGCCCAGTAATGGGTGGTCAAGGAAGTGGGTTTCACCGCTGCGCATGCGACGTTTTTGATCCATGCGATAGCTTTTAAGAAACTCTTCGGTATGGACTGTCGGTGTAATCTCAGTCATCAAACCCGCTTGAACCGTGTTGTCTGTGCTAAAAGTTGCGGTTTCACCAATCTCAATTTCGCGATCTTCCAGAATGATGTCACGTACACTTGGCTCTTTTAAGTCCATTTGAACATCAGCATACAGATAGTGTTCAACGTAAATCTGTAACTTACCATCAAGCTCATACAGCGGTTTAGGGATGGTGTGCTCGGTTACGCCATCAATGACGGATTCATTGCCTAGGCCAATGGGTGAACCATCAGGATTAAATTGACCAGAGTAGTCTTTACCCGCCGTGATATGGAATATCGGGGCTGATAAGCGACCTTGATCACCTTGGCGCCACGCTTTATGCATTAACACTTGAAAACCAGCGTGATTACGCAGTTTTTGTGCTTGAGCATCGAGCTTATAGTTTGCGCGAGAAAGCATCTGAACGCCTTTACGAGCGCGGTAGTTGGTGTCACCAAAGCTACCTACTTTATCCATAGTGATCTCAGGCAGAGTGTTTGGCCACGATTCAGTAACTTTCTCTGCATCCACTGCGCGTTTAAATATGATCACTTCGACATCAAATTGTCGCTGCGCCAAGCTTGGCATAGCAACAAAGAAGAGAAGCAGTGCGATCAGCTTTTTCATCACAACTCCGTATTTGGGTAGCTTTACCCAAAATATCTAATCTTGTTTTGGTAATAAATTTTGCTGGAATTCAGCCAGCATGTCAGTAACAAATTGAATTCTTTGCCGTCTATCCGCTAATGATACAATAAACTTGAACTTAGTTGGTCCTTCCATTGCGAATTTCTGTGGCTGAGATTGTAACAGTCTAACCAAATACATGGGATTTATGTCAGCATCAGGATAGAACTCAATATAGCCGCCCTTGTCATGAGCTTCAATTTTCTTCACTTTTAGCTGCGCTGCGGCCAGTTTAAGCTCAGCAACGGAGAGTAGATTTTTCGCCGCATCGGGTAGTAAACCAAAGCGATCGATCAATTCTACCTTTAAGTTGTTGAGATCATCTTTATCAGCCACACTTGCGATCTGCTTATACATTGACAAGCGTGTGTTCACATCTGGGATATAGTCTTCAGGCAGCAAGGCTGGGATGCGCATTTCAACTTCGGTTTGCTCACGCAGTAAGTCATCGAGTGACGGCTCTTTGCCTTCACGTAGTGCTTCTACCGCTTGCTCCAGCATTTCCATGTAGAGGGTAAAACCGACCGACTGGATTTGACCGCTTTGTTCATCACCAAGCAATTCACCCGCGCCACGAATTTCTAAATCGTGGGTTGCCAGAGTAAAGCCAGCCCCCAAGTCTTCCAATGAAGCAATCGCATCAAGGCGCTTGATTGCGTCTTTGGTCATCGCTTTAGGATGAGGCGTGAGCAAATAGGCATACGCTTGGTGGTGTGAACGTCCTACACGGCCGCGCAATTGGTGCAACTGCGCCAAACCAAGGTTGTCTGCGCGATCCATAATGATGGTGTTGGCGGTTGGTACATCAATACCAGTCTCGATAATGGTGGTACATACGAGCAAGTTAAAGCGTTGGTGATAGAAATCGTTCATCACTTTTTCTAGTTCACGTTCGCGCATTTGTCCATGAGCGACGGTGACACGAGCTTCTGGGACTAACTTCTCTAAATCCTCGGCGACCTTATCGATGGTTTCCACTTGATTGTGTAAGAAGTAGATTTGGCCACCACGCATAATTTCACGCAAAATAGCTTCGCGGATCACAGTGTCTTCACGTTGACGGACAAAGGTTTTGATTGCTAAACGGCGCGCTGGTGGTGTGGCGATGATCGAGAGATCGCGCATGCCACTCATCGCCATGTTAAGCGTACGTGGGATTGGCGTTGCAGTTAACGTCAGAATGTCGACATCCGCACGCATCGCTTTCATTTTCTCTTTCTGGCGAACACCAAAGCGGTGTTCTTCGTCAACAATCAGCAGGCCAAGATCTTTAAAGATGATGTCATTGGACAGTAGCTTGTGTGTACCAACCACAAGGTCGACTTTGCCATCCGCAATGTCTTGCAACACCAGCTTTTGCTCTTTGGCGCTTTTAAAGCGCGACAGTACTTCGACGCGAATTGGTAAATTGGCAAAGCGGTCACGGAAGTTCTCATAGTGCTGTTGGGCAAGCAGTGTGGTCGGCACGAGTACCGCGACTTGTTTGCCGTTGTCGGTGGCGACAAACGCCGCGCGCATTGCGACTTCGGTTTTACCAAAACCAACATCACCACACACTAAGCGGTCCATGGCTTTGGCTTGGCACATGTCTGACATCACAGCGTTGATGGCCATGCTTTGGTCATCAGTCTCCTCAAAGGGGAAGCCGGCTTTAAAGGTCGCGTATTGACCTCGATCTAGCGCAAACTTGTAGCCAGGCTTGAGTTCGCGTTTGGCATACACATCGAGCAGTTCGGCCGCTACATCACGCACTTTTTCTGCTGCTTTGCGGCGCGCTTTGGTCCACGCTTCTCCACCTAGTTTATGCAGAGGTGCGCTGTCTTCAGCACCACCGGAATAACGGCTAATTAGATTCAGTGATGCAACAGGAACGTACAGTTTGGCTTCGTTTTGATACTCAAGCGTCACGTATTCGGTGATCATGCCGCCCGCTTCAAGCGTTTGTAAACCAAGATAGCGGCCGATACCGTGATCAATATGTACCACCGGTTGGCCGGGTTTTAGTTCCGCAAGATTGCGAATAACTGCATCGCTATTGGTCGCTTTGCGATCTTTTCGGCGGCGCTGGATAACGCGATCACCCAGCAAATCACTTTCACAGATGAAGGCAATTTGATTGTCGCCATAAAGGAAGCCATGTTCGGCAGCACCAATGACGAGGGTGAATTTCTCTTTGTGGGCGAGAGCCTCGCAGAAGCTGGCACATTCAATCGGGCGCAGCTTGATCCGTTGGAGTAGTTCTAACAACGCTTCACGGCGACCTTCAGATTCAACCGAGAAGATAATCTTACCGTTGTAGCCTTCGCTAAATTGACGCAGCGTGGCCATTGGTTCTTTATTTTGATGTTGAACGGTGAGTTCAGGTAGCGCCGTTATGTCTGGATTTTGGCGACCTTGCTTTCTCTTAACCGTATCAACGCTAAGCAGTGCTTGTGGCAGTGCTTTAAATTGGGCGAATAACTCGTCCTTTTTCAGCCACAATTCATGGGGCGGAAGTAACGGGCGTAATGGATCGACTTTGCGTTGCTCGTAGCGATAGTCAACATCGATGAGGAATTGGTCGATCGCTGATTCAATATCGCCAACCGCAATTAACTGACTGTTGTCGGGGATATAGTCAAACAGCGTTTCCGTATGCTCAAAGAACAACGGTTGCCAATATTCGATGCCTGCAGGCCAAGTGCCTTTGCTAACTTGCATGTAGACAGATTCAGGTTCACGACGCGCTTCGAATCGCTGACGCCAACGAATGCGGAAATCTTCAATCGCGCTTTCTGAGGTTGGAAATTCATGAGCAGGTAGCAAGCGAATTTCACTAACGTCAGTAATGGAACGTTGATTCTCTGGATCAAAGGTGCGAATGGTATCAATTTCGTCATCGAAGAAGTCGATGCGGTAGGGATCGTTTGACCCCATCGGGAACAAATCAATGATTGAACCACGGCTAGCATACTCACCTGGACCAAAGACTTGATCGACATGGCGGTAACCCGATTTTTCTAACTGTAGACGCAGCTTTTCAAGTGAGAATAGATCACCGGTTTTTACCATTAATGTGTGCTGCATTAAGAAATCGCGTGGCGATTGGCGTTGCAACAGAGTATTAATCGGTACGATGGTGATGCCGTCACTTTGGGTCGGCAATTGATAGAGCCTTGCGATACGATCAGAGATGATCTCTTGGTGAGGTGAAAAATTATCGTATGGCAGGGTTTCCCAGTCAGGGAATAGACGCACGGTATGCTCAGTGAACTGCTCCAACTCTTGTTGCAGTTTTAGTGCGCTTTGCGGATCTGGCGTCGCTAACAACGTATGACCAGCGTGTTGCTCTGCTAACTCAGCAATGGCAAGAGCCAGTGCTGAGCCTGGTAAATTGCCAACGAATTTCTTATCGCCAGCACCTTGTGGATTTACAAGGTTAAGTAATGATGGTTTTGACATGTTGTTACGCTATTTTTCGCGGTTTAGAGAGCGCTGTCTTAGCAATTTTTGTTGTTGATAAAGGGCGGCCTTTATTAACAAATCTTGGTCTAAATCGCGGAGTAGGTCGTACTTGACGGAAATCACATACTGCTGGTTTTCTTGCGTGCATTGAGTCACGGAGCCATAACAATAAATGGCGGCAGCAGGATGGTCGAGAAACAATTTAATGCGCAGCTTTTGACCGATGTTTAAAGCGTTTTCGGCTTGATAGCTAAACTGACTTGCACCAAAGGTTAGTGTTTGATGACGAAGTGTAGGATCATCTTGCTGCGATAACATAAAGGTTAGCAGAAGATTGAGCTTACTATTTTGGGTGTCTAACAATTGAATGACGTGTTTAAAATCATTGCTTTTAAGTTCTGCACGAGCGGCATCATTCAGTTGGTCTAGAAAGCTGAACTCACTGGCGACCAGAAATGGTGCGGGGATTTCAGTCTCAAATTGGTCGAAGGTCGGATAAGGCGCATCTTCTGCCAAGGCTTCGACATTGGCGATCATTTGATAATGAACGGAGAAATATTCTTGGTCAGACATGCAACTTTTCCTTCTATTGATGTTCTGATTATCGTCATACACGGCAACTAATCAAGGTATGTCATTGTTATCGGCGACTTAATTGCTAAATTTAACCGTGAAATGGCAATTTAACGCTATCAGCCCTTTAAATTAACCGTTACAGTATTCGTCATTATTTGGCTTTGGTTTTTGTTATGTTTCATCCAGTGTCGACCTATATTGGATTGCGCTACTTACGTGGCCGCTCTGGTGATAGGTTTAGCCGTTTTGTTTCTTATATGTCGACGGCCGGTATCACGATTGGTGTGATGTCTTTGGTGACCGTGCTCTCGGTCATGAATGGTTTTGAAGGCCAACTTAAAGGCCGTATCCTTGGTGTTCTGCCGCAGGCAATTGTTTCTCATGATGATGGTAAAACACCACGCAGTGAGAGCGCACCGGAATTTATTCAAGCGATGTCGAGCGCCGGCCATCCAGAGCCGATTGTGCAAAGTGAAGCGGTGATTCAAAGTGCTAAAAAACTTAGCGCAGGTTTGCTGATTGGCATTGAGCCGGGCGAACATGATCCGATTGAAAAACACTTGATTGCAGGCCGTCTATCGGAGCTGCAAGCGGGTAAGTACCAACTTTTTCTCGGCAGTTCATTGGCGCGTTCAATGGATTTATCTCCGGGTGATAAAGTACGTTTGATGGTGACCAGCGCCAGTCAATTCACTCCTCTTGGCCGTATTCCTAGCCAGCGTATTTTCACTGTCGCGGGGATTTACAATACGGGGTCTGATGTTGATGGCCAGTTGATGCTGACGCATCTTGATGATGCTGCGCGCTTGATGCGTTTGAATAAAGAGACGATGACAGGATGGCGTTTGTTTTTTGATGACCCATTTGTGGTCAGCGATATGAGTAAACAACCCCTGCCAGAAGGCTGGCAATGGCAAGATTGGCGTGCGCAACGAGGTGAACTGTTCCAAGCAGTACGCATGGAGAAAAACATGATGGGCTTAATGCTTGGCCTGATTGTTGGCGTCGCAGCATTTAACATTGTTTCTGCACTCATTATGGTGGTGATGGAAAAACAAGCCGAAGTGGCTATCTTGAAAACTCAAGGCATGACAGATCGCCAAGTGATGGCCATTTTTATGGTGCAAGGCGCGAGCAGTGGTGTGGTCGGTGCCGTGATTGGTGGCGGACTTGGTGTGCTCCTCTCGGCAAATTTAAATAGCTTATTAGAGAGTGCGGGTATTGCTTTGTTTTCATTTGGTGGTTCATTGCCTGTGGTAATTAACCCGCTGCAAATATTGGTTGTCGTTTCTTTGGCTGTGATGCTCAGCCTACTGGCAACACTGTTTCCTTCTTATCGAGCATCGTCTGTTAAACCTGCTGAGGCATTAAGATATGAGTGATTTACTACAGTGTCGTGATGTAACCAAGATTTATCATGAAGGGGCGCTGGAAACTCAAGTTTTGAAAGGCGTCAGCTTTGATTTGAAACGCGGCGAACTGGTCTCAATTATTGGTACCTCTGGCTCGGGTAAAAGTACCTTACTGCATGTGTTAGGCGCTTTAGATGACACCAGTGCCGGACAAGTGACTTTCTTAGGGCAAGAATTGTCCAAGCTCAGCTCAAATAAGCAAGCCAAGTTGCGTAATAAGCACTTGGGCTTCGTCTACCAGTTTCATCATTTGTTGGCCGATTTTAGCGCGTTAGAAAATGTCGCAATGCCCTTGTTGATTGGTGGTATGAAAGTGGCTGAAGCGAAGCAAAAAGCGCTCGCGTTGCTCGATAAAGTCGGTCTTTCTCATCGCGTTGAGCATCGGCCATCGGAATTGTCAGGTGGTGAACGCCAACGTGTCGCGATTGCCCGAGCCTTGGTGAATAGTCCTGACCTAGTGTTAGCGGACGAGCCGACTGGCAATCTTGACCATAAAACTGCGCTGGCGATCTACGATTTGATGCGAGAGTTAAATCAGGAGTCCGGTACCGCGTTTTTAGTCGTAACTCACGATGGTGAGTTAGCTGGAAAGATGGATCGTCAACTGCATATGAAAGATGGTTTGTTGGTTGATGTGGAGGGTGTGTAGTGTTCTCTTCACTTTCCTTGTTTATTGGTCGACGTTTTAGCCGCGCTAAGCAGCGCAATAAAATGGTGTCGTTTATTTCACTCTCATCGACCATCGGTATTGCGGTGGGCGTGGCGGTGATCATCATTGGTTTATCGGCAATGAACGGCTTTGAACGTGAATTGAAAGATCGCGTTTTATCCGTGATTCCCCATGGTGAATTTGAAGGGGTGCATGGCGCAATTCAAAATTGGCAGAACTTGCTGAACCAAGCAGAAAAACATCCTCAAATTGAAGCGGCAGCGCCTTATGTCAAACTGACCGCACTTGCTGAGCGTGGCCAGCAGCTTAAAGCGATTGAAGTACGTGGTATTGATCCTGATAAAGAGTCTTTGGTCTCTAACTTGAGTCAGTTTATCGATCAAAAGAGTTGGCAGGCATTTCAAGCTGGACAACAACAAGTGATCCTTGGTCAAGGTGTCGCAGAGCGATTAAATGCGCAAGTAGGCGATTACATTAGTCTACTGATCCCATCGTCGGGCAGCGCTAGTAAAGTACAAACACCGAAACGCGTGCGTGTAAAGGTGGTGGGGTTACTCAAGTTGAATGGTCAGATAGACCATAACCTTGCTTTGATCCCGTTAGCGGACGCGCAAAGTTATGCCAAATTAGGCAATGGTGTCTCGGGTGTCTCAGTACGCGTGACTGATGTATTAGATGCCTTGCCAATCATTCGTGAAGTGGGTAATACCCTAAATGAAGTGGTCTATTTACGTTCTTGGCAGAGCAAATATGGTTACCTTTATCGTGATATCCAGTTAGTTCGGACCATTATGTACTTGGTGATGGTTCTGGTGATTGGTGTTGCCAGTTTCAACATTGTCTCTACCTTGATGATGGCAGTCAAAGACCGCGCCGCAGAGATCGCCATTTTGCGCACCATGGGCGCCACCGATGGTTTAGTGAAGCGCATTTTTGTCTGGCAGGGCGTCTTTTCTGGTGTATTAGGCAGTCTTTTTGGTAGCGTGGTTGGCGTGCTGGTTGCGCTGAATCTCACCCCTATCATTAAAAGCCTCGAAGCACTGATTGGCCATCAATTTCTCTCTGGGGATATCTACTTTGTCGATTTCTTGCCTTCACAAGTGCTGTCGAGTGATGTGCTGTTGGTCTCGGGCACGGCGGTGGTTTTAAGTTTACTTGCGACTTGGTATCCTGCTTCTCGTGCCAGTCAATTGAACCCAGCGGCGGTATTAAGTGCCAAATAGTGGATTGCTGTAATAATCATGACGAGTGATAAAACAAAAAAGGACCGAAAGGTCCTTTTTTATTTTCGAACGAGAGTGCGAGTCGTTAGGCTTTAAAGCAAATATTCATACTCAAGCAACATACCAATTTCTTAATGAAATGATGGCCATTTTATATTGCTACAAATTATTCGTTTGTCGTTGTGTCTGAGTCTATCTTAGCTTTCTAGGTAAACGGAAACGACGCTTTTGCCAGCTTCGGACCACTGAATAACGCCAAAGTCCTTTAATGCCGAAATAGCCGATCATAGCGGAGGTGACACCGCAGATCATGCAACCCAACAGGAATGGAGGACCAATGGTGCTCATTTGGTGCAGGATAAATTCCCAAGATAGCTCAAAGTGGAACGGCTGCGGAGGCACATGCATGACCAAAGCGCCCAGTTTGTAGGCAAAGTAAAACAGTACCGGCATGGTAATGGGGTTGCTGACCCATACCAAGGCGACGGAAAGAGGTAGGTTAACACCGCAGACAATCGCAAGCCCTGCAGACATGATCATTTGGCTTGGTAATGGGACAAACGCCATAAACAAACCAACTGCAAACGCTCCTGCTGCTGAGCGGCGGTTAAGGCACCATAAGTTTGGGTTATAAAGTACGTTGCCAAAAACCTTTAGTGCCTTTTGACGTTTGATCATCTCATGATCAGGCATAAAGCGTTTTATGAATTTTCTTGGCATAGGAAATTATGTCTCTCTTTCTTCATTATTGGACATTAGCGTCATTCGCTACCTTGATCATAACCGCGTCACACTGGCCTAATATGCCGTCGTGGATGTGGTCAGTTCCTTGCCTAGTTTGGCTATTGCTTAGTTTCTATTGTAGAAGGCTTCGATGGGGCTGTGGAGTTGCCGCGGCACTAATCGTGATTTTGACTAGCGGCAATCTGCTACACCATCAATCAAACACCCTGTTTCAAGCCGGTTCGAATGTTACCATAAATGCCGAAGTTGACAGTCTTTTTAAGCCAATTAACCATGGCTTTCAAGGCATAGCCTCGGTTAGATCAATCAATGGTGAAAGATTGAACTACCTTTCTCGCCCTAAAGTCTACTTAATTGCCCCTAAAAATCTACAGTTGGGTGATCAGATAACCGCACAAGCCCGATTAAAGCCTGTAATTGGCGTGCTTAATGAGGTGGGGTTTGATCGAGAAAAGCACGCAATGAGCCAAGGTGTTGTGGGCATTGTTTCTATTCACCGCAATCATTCATATTTCATCCAAAGTCAGTTGTCATTCCGACAAATTTTATTTAACCGGATGTTTCAAGCATCGGATTCTCTGGCGAATCAAGGCTTGCTGTTAGCCCTTAGTTTTGGTGAACGAGCTTATATTGAACCGTCGCAATGGCAGGCGTTGCAGCAAAGTGGCCTTAGTCACTTGATCGCTATCTCAGGCTTACATGTCGGAATTGCATTTTCAGTGGGTTGGTTTGTTGGTTTAGGCTTAGTTCTGCTCGGCGGTAAAAAAGTTTATCTACCCGTGATCTGTGGCGGTGTAGGGGCATTGGCTTACACTTGGTTGGCTGGGTTTGCTATTCCGACACAGCGTGCGCTGTGGATGGTCGCGGTACTGATGGCGCTGCAGTTGACACGTACGCATACCTCCTATCGGTTTACTTGGCTGTTGGTGGTTTGTGCTTTGCTCTTCACCGACCCAAAAGCAGCTTATGCCAGTAGCTTTTGGCTTTCGATTACAGCGGTCGCGATTATTTTTTTATTTCTGTCGTTGAGATTGCCGCTGCGATCATTACTGCTTAAGGCGCTACTGATGCAACTCTGTTTGGTTGTGGTGATGGCGTTGCTGGTGGCGTGGCTCTATAACGGTCTGAGTCTGCATGCACTGCTCTACAATCTCATTTTTGTGCCTTGGTTTAGTTTTGTCATTATTCCCTTGCTGCTGTTTACCGTGGTGTTCGCCGTTTTTTTTCCACCGCTCATTCAGTGGCTACTAAGCACTATTGATCTGCTACTCCTGCCGCTGAGTTTGGCGCTACCACTCAGTCATTGGTTATGGTTTGAATTATCAGAACAACAGGTGTTGTTGCCTATTGTGGTTCTGTTTGTGTTGCTACTTGCATTGTTCGTGCGCAGAAAACCGCTGTTGATCGTGTTCTTAAGCATGATCTTGGCCTTAAACGTGCGCAAAGATGAGCGTGTTTGGCGGCTGGATTTGCTTGATGTAGGCCACGGGCTTGCGCTGGTGATAGAGAAAAACAATCGGGCATTACTTTATGATACAGGCGCGGCATGGCAGCGCACCTTCCGGGCGGCTAGCTTCAATTTGAATCAAGATGGTGTTGACGACCGAATATCGCAAGGCAGTTATGCGCAGCAGTTGATTATCCCTTGGTTGAGTCGTCGTGGAGTGATGCTCGATGGGGTTATTGTCAGTCATTTCGATAACGATCATGCTGGTGGATTAGCGGCAATAAGGCGTCGCTGGCCTGAGGCTAAAGTCTGGTCGAGCCAAACAGAGAATCGAATGACCACGGTCAATGAGCCATGCATCAAAGGGCAGCGTTGGCAATGGCAGGGGATTGACTTTGAGGTATTGTGGCCGCCAAAACTAACCTCTCGTGCTTATAATCCCCACTCCTGTGTGGTACGTGTACATGATCGAGAATATGGACATACGGTGTTGCTGACTGGGGATATTGAAGCTGTCGCACAATGGATGTTATTGCGAGGAACAGAGCCTTTACACAGTGACGTGATTGTGGTGCCACATCACGGCAGCAAAACGTCTTCTTCCACCGCTTTTATTAAACGAGTCTCGCCCCAGTTGGCTCTGTCTTCGAGTGCTTTTCAAGGTCGTTGGCAGTTGCCCAACCCAGCCGTTAAAGCTCGCTATTTGGCGGCTAACGCTCAATGGCTTGATACGGGCAGTTCTGGGCAGGTAACGTTGTTCTATCGCGGGAAAAATCGCCGATTAATAACAATGCGTTCAAGCAAAGGTCTGGCATGGTATAGGCAGATGCTGCGTAAGCGAGTAGAATAGAAGGATTATTGTAAAAAGAATAAAGCACTTCTATGTCTCTAGATCAAGATGAAACAACGTGGCAAACCTTTCAACGTTTGTGGGCGTATATCCGCTTATACAAACTGGGTTTATCTGCCGCTGTGGTTGCCCTTATCATCAACGCTATTGCTGATACTTATATGGTTTCATTGTTAAAGCCCCTATTAGATGAAGGTTTTGGCAATACGGAATCCGACTTTTTGAAAATTCTGCCATTTATTATTTTTGGTATGATGATCGTTCGTGGTTTAAGTGGATTCGTGTCTACTTACTGTTTGAGTTGGGTATCGGGCAACGTCGTAATGCAAATGCGTCGTGCTATTTTTAGTCAATTCATGCACATGCCAGTCGCTTACTTTGATAAAGAATCGACGGGTGGCCTGTTGTCACGTATTACTTATGACTCAGAGCAGGTTGCCGGTGCGACGAGCCGTGCACTAGTGAGCATCGTTCGTGAAGGTGCGAGTATTATCGGCCTTTTGACGCTGATGTTTTGGAATAGCTGGGAACTGTCGTTGGTTCTGATCGTGGTTGCTCCCGTCGTGGCGTGGGCGATTGGCGTGGTTTCGAAACGCTTTAGAAAAGTATCGAAAAACATGCAAGATACCATGGGTCATGTTACTTCTTCCGCAGAGCAAATGCTTAAAGGCCACAAAGTAGTCCTCAGTTATGGCGGTCAAGAAGTTGAGCGTGAGCGTTTTGATGTCGTGAGCAACAGAATGCGTCAACAATCAATGAAGTTAGTTTCTGCACAAGCCGTGGCCAACCCAGTGATTCAGTTGATCGCGTCAATTGCGTTGGTGACGGTTCTGTTTCTTGCAAGTGTTGATTCGATTCGCGAAACCTTAACGCCTGGTACATTCACTGTCGTATTCTCAGCAATGTTTGGTTTAATGCGCCCTTTGAAAGCGCTGACTAACGTAACCTCTGAATTCCAACGTGGTATGGCAGCGAGCCAAACCTTGTTCGCTTTGATTGATTTAGATACTGAGCAGGATAACGGTAAATTTGAAAGCCAAAATGTGCGTGGTGATGTAGAAGTAAAAGACGTGACGTTCACATACGGTGGCAAAGAGAAACCAGCATTGTCGAATGTGTCGTTTATCATTCCACAAGGTAAAACATTGGCTCTTGTTGGCCGCTCTGGCTCTGGTAAGAGTACCATTGCGAATCTATTCAATCGTTTCTACGACGTGGATTCAGGTTCGATTAGCCTCGATGGCCACGATGTTCGCGATTACACCCTAAAGAATTTGCGCAGCCACTTCGCTTTGGTTTCGCAAAACGTACATTTGTTTAACGATACTATCGCCAACAATATTGCTTATGCAGCGACAGAAAAATACAGTCGTGAGCAGATTGAACATGCCGCCCGTCTTGCACATGCGATGGATTTCATCGATAAGATGGATGAAGGGCTTGATACCGTTATCGGTGAGAATGGTGCCAGTCTATCCGGCGGTCAGCGTCAACGTATTGCGATTGCACGCGCGTTGCTGCGTGATGCGCCGGTACTGATTCTTGATGAAGCAACTTCCGCGCTGGATACTGAATCTGAAAAAGCGATTCAAGCGGCGCTGGATGAGCTACAAAAAGATAAGACCGTATTGGTGATTGCACACCGTCTTTCAACGATTGAAAAAGCCGATCAGATTTTGGTGGTTGACGAAGGTGAGATTGTTGAACGTGGTAGCCACCAAGAGCTTATTGCGCTTAAAGATGGTGCATACTCTCAGTTACACCGCATTCAATTTGGTGGTTAAGCTGTGATTGAAAAGCTTTGGTTTGAGAATCATCCAATTAAGTATCTGCTGTGGCCGCTATTATGGCCACTCAGTAAGCTATTCGGTTGGATTAGTCGCTCTCGCCGTCAAGACTATCAATCGGGTAAAAAGAGTGCTTATCGTGCTCCTGTGCCGATTATTATAGTTGGTAACATTACCGCGGGTGGTAACGGCAAAACACCAATGGTGATTTGGCTGGTGGAAAAGCTGCAAGCGCTAGGTTATACACCGGGCGTTGTTTCACGTGGCTATGGCGCAAAAGCGCCCAGTTACCCGTTAGTGGTTAACGCGGAGACTTCCACCGCTCATTGTGGCGATGAACCGAAACTGATTTTTAAGCGCACTCAAGCCGCTGTTGCGGTTGATCCAGTGCGCGCAGATGCCGTTAAAGCATTATTGCCACTGGGTGTGGACATTATTATCACCGATGATGGATTACAACATTATGCTTTAGAGCGTGATATTGAATTTGCAGTCGTGGATGGTAAACGCCGTTTTGGTAATCAACAGCTATTGCCTCTAGGTCCTTTGCGCGAAAGTGTGGAGCGCTTAAGCGAGGTCGATTTTATTGTGACTAACGGTGGTCAAGCGCAGCAAGGCGAAGCCGCGATGACGCTAACACCGAGCTTAGCCGTAAATATGAAAACTCGTGAGCAAATTCCAGTGAGCCAACTCAAGGGGCTGGTTGCGATGGCGGGGATTGGTCATCCTCCGCGATTCTTCAATACACTGGAGCAATTGGGGGCGGATTTAGTTCACTGCCAAGGCTTTGCCGATCACCAAGATTTTGCGATTGCGCAATTGAACGAGTTAGCCGCTCGCGGTACACATCTGATTATGACTGAAAAAGATGCCGTCAAATGTGCGAAAGAAGCGCAAGAAAACTGGTGGTATTTACCCGTATCTGCGACTTTCTCTCATGATGATGAAATGCGCATCTTAGAACGAATTAACCAAATAAAGGAACATTATGGATCACCGTCTGCTTGAAATCGTTGCGTGCCCTGTGTGCAAAAGCAAACTGACTTACGATAAAGATAAACAAGAGTTGATTTGTAAAGCGGATCGCCTTGCTTACCCAATTAAAGAAGGCATTCCAATGCTACTCGAGCCTGAAGCACGCTCGATGAGTATGGATGAGGGCAGATAATGTCATTTACGGTTGTTATTCCAGCTCGTTATCAATCGACGCGCTTGCCGGGTAAGCCTCTTGCTGATATCGGTGGTAAGCCGATGGTGCAATGGGTATATGAGCAAGCGGTGCAAGCGGGCGCCGACCAAGTGATCATCGCGACTGACGATGAGCGTGTCGAACAAGCTGCTAAAGCATTTGGTGCGCAAGTGTGCATGACGTCACCGAATCATGAGTCGGGTACTGAACGTTTGGCCGAAGTGGTTAAGCTGATGGGCATTGCCGATGATCACATCATCGTTAACGTTCAAGGTGATGAACCACTGATCCCGCCATCAATCATCACTCAAGTGGCAGACAACTTGGCTAATAGCCAAGCACCGATGTCGACTTTGGCGGTAGAAATTAGCGATGAAGCGGAAGTCTTTAACCCGAACGCGGTTAAAGTACTGACTGACAAAGATGGTTACGCGATGTATTTCAGTCGCGCGACGATTCCTTGGGATCGCGACAATTTTGCTAACAACAATACCATTGCTCAGCCATTACTGCGCCATATCGGTATCTATGCTTATCGCGCAGGCTTTATCAATACCTACATTAACTGGCAGCCTAGTGCGCTTGAGAAAATTGAGTGCTTAGAGCAGTTGCGAGTGCTGTGGTACGGTGAAAAAATCCATGTTGCCGTTGCGAAAGAAGCACCGGCAGCAGGGGTTGATACACCAGAAGATCTTCAAGCGGTGCGCGATATTATCGCTAACCGATAATAAGATCACCGCATAGAAAAAGGGGCTCTGAGAGCCCCTTTTTGTTGCTTGCTATTTGATGCTAAATACCAGAATCATAACTATTGCGCTGTGGGCAAGAGCCAATAATTTCTCTGCGGCCTGTGTCTTTAAGCTCCTCAAGAATAATATCAAAGCCCCATAGTCGGTAGAGATGTTTTAGCACCTCGGCAGAGCTATCATGCAGTGGGATACGGTCATGAGGTACATATTGTAGGGTCATAGAACGATCGCCACGCACATCGATATTGAACACCTGAATATTCGGTTCAAGGTTGCTGAGATTGTATTGCGCAGCTAACTTCTCGCGTATCGCCCGATAGCCCATGTCATCATGAATATGGCTAATCTCAACATAGTTCTTACGGTCATCATCGACGATTGAAAACAGCTTAAAATCACGGATTAACTTTGGTGACAGATATTGGCTAATAAAGCTTTCATCTTTGAAGTTCTTCATCGCAAAATGGGCGGCCTCTAGCCAATCGGTACCGGCAAGATTCGGGAACCACTCACGGTCTTCATCAGTGGGTTCTTCACAAATTCGGCGAATGTCGCGGAACATAGCAAAGCCAAGTGCATAAGGGTTAATGCCACTAAAGTAAGGACTGTTGTAAGCGGGTTGAGCGACGACCGCGGTGTGACTGTGTAAAAACTCTAGAATGAAGCGTTCAGAAACCACGCCTTCATCATACAGGTGGTTCAAAATGGTGTAGTGCCAGAACGTAGCCCAACCTTCGTTCATTACCTGTGTTTGCTTTTGTGGATAGAAATATTGGCTTACTTTGCGCACGATACGGACAATCTCACGCTGCCATGATTCCAGTAGCGGTGCGTGTTTCTCGATAAAATAGAGAATGTTTTCTTGTGGTTCAGAAGGGAAACGTACCTTGGCATCTTCTTCTTTTTCAGCTGATTTCGGTACAGTGCGCCATAAGTCATTGACCTGAGATTGTAAGTAAGCTTCACGTTCATCTTGGCGTAGTTTCTCTTCGGCAATCGAGATTTTCTCAGGTCGCTTGTAGCGATCAACGCCATAGTTCATCAGGGCATGGCAGGAATCGAGTAAATCTTCCACTTCATTGACGCCATACTTTTCTTCACATTCAGCGATGTATTTTTTAGCAAACAACAAATAATCAATAATCGAACCGGCGTCAGTCCAAGTTTGGAATAGGTAATTGCCTTTAAAAAAGGAGTTATGCCCGTAGCAGGCGTGCGCCATCACCAAAGCTTGCATGGTAACCGTGTTCTCTTCCATTAAGTAAGCGATACACGGGTTAGAGTTAATGACAATCTCATATGCTAAGCCCATTTGGCCGTGCTTATAACCTTGTTCAGTTTGAATGAATTTTTTACCAAATGACCAGTGATTATAGTTAATCGGCATACCAATACTTGAATAAGCATCCATCATTTGTTCGGAGGTAATCACCTCAATTTGATTGGGGTAAGTATCGAGGCGGTAGTGTTCAGCGACACGTTTGATTTCAACGTGATAGCGTTCAAGTAGGTTAAACGTCCAATCGGGACCGTCGGGAAGTAACTTGCTGTTAGTCGGCTGCTTTGTCTTTGTTGTCATATTGCCTCCCTAAGCGTTTTCTTTGCTGAATAGTTCCCTAAACACAGGGAATATATCATCAACACTGCGGATATTTTTCATGGCAAAGTTACCAAATGCACTCTCGAGTTTTTCATATTCGTGCCACAAGGTTTGATGAGAGCGACGGGTGATTTCGATGTAAGAGAAATACTGGCACTGCGGTAACAGTGACTCTTGCATCAATTCTCGGCAGCGAGGTGAATCATCCGCCCAGTTATCACCATCAGAAGCCTGTGCTGCGTAGATATTCCACTGTCCGACAGGGAATCGATCCGCGACGATTTCGTTCATGAGGCGTAGGGCGCTAGATACGATCGTGCCACCCGTTTCTTGCGAGTAGAAAAACTCATGTTCGTCGACTTCTTTTGCTTGTGTGTGGTGACGAATAAAGACCACCTCGACGTTTTCATACGTACGGGTAAGAAATAGGTAAAGCAATACGTAGAAGCGTTTAGCGATATCTTTAGTCGCTTGATCCATTGAACCAGAAACGTCCATGATGCAGAACATCACCGCTTGACTGGATGGAATAGGGCGGCGTTCGTAGTTTTTAAAGCGTAAATCGAACGTATCAATAAACGGAACGCTGTCGATTTTTTTTCGTAGCGCTTGGATCTCTTCTTTCAAGCGGCGCTCTTCAATGAGCTGTGCAGGCTCTTGGTTTTGGATTCGGTTTAACTCTTCTTCGAGTTCATGCATCATGCGGCGTTTACCCGCAGTCATTGCAGTTCGACGTGCTAAAGATTGTTGCAGTGATTTGACGATCGCGATATTAGCGGGCACCCCAGCGGTTTGATAACCCGCACGATGGGTTTTCCACTCGGTGATTTTGTTGACTTGTGTTTTTTCTAAATTGGGTAGAGCGAGGTCTTCGAAGAGAATATCCAGATATTCATCTTTAGAGATTTGAAACACAAATTCGTCTTGCCCTTCACCATCTGGGCTTGCTTCACCTTCACCCGCACCGCCACCTTGACCACCGCCTTTCGGGCGTTCAATCTTATCACCCTTAATAAATTGGTCATTACCGGGATGCACACGTTCTTTCAAGCCGCCTTGACCTTGATGGAAAATAGGCTCATTGATGTCTTTATGTGGAATCGCAACGTCTTCGCCTGTTTCGGTATTGGTGATAGAACGACGATTGACGGCATCCGCTACCGATTCCTTGATTTTCTCTTTATGACGACGAATAAAACGCTGTCTATTTACAGCACTTTTATTTTTTCCGTTCAGTCGTCTATCGATAAATTGCGCCATGACTCACCCCTTATTTACCATGCTATTCGTCCATCGTTGATGGTAATCATTGACGGCCCGCATTGGCGACATAGCGCCAATGCGGGTTATCGTCCTTATGAGGACTTACGAACGCGTAGATACCATTCAGATAGCAGGCGTACCTGTTTCTCGGTATAGCCTTTCTCCATCATACGAGCGACGAAATCGTCATGTTTCTTCTGATCTTCAGAAGAGGTTTTACTGTTGAATGAGATAACTGGCAGCAACTCTTCGGTATTTGAGAACATTTTCTTCTCAATAACGGTGCGAAGTTTCTCGTAGCTGGTCCATACCGGATTAGAGCCGTTGTTGTTGGCACGAGCGCGTAAAACGAAATTGACGATTTCATTACGGAAATCTTTCGGATTACTGATGCCAGCGGTTTTCTCAATTTTCTCTAGCTCGTTGTTCAAGGCTGAGCGGTCAAACAGTTGGCCAGTCTCAGGATCACGGTACTCTTGGTCCTGAATCCAGAAATCGGCATAGGTAACGTAACGGTCAAAGATATTTTGTCCGTATTCAGAGTAGGACTCTAAGTAAGCAGTTTGAATCTCTTTACCAATGAACTCGACATAACGAGGCACGAGGTAACCTTTTAGAAATTCGAGGTACTTTTCAGAGACATCTTGTGGGAACTGCTCGCGTTCAATTTGTTGTTCGATAACGTAGAACAGGTGTACTGGGTTCGCAGCCACTTCGGTTTGATCAAAGTTAAACACGCGTGAAAGGATTTTGAAGGCAAAACGGGTAGAAAGCCCTGACATACCTTCGTCGACACCAGCGTAATCACGGTATTCCTGATAGCTCTTCGCTTTTGGATCGGTATCTTTCAGTGTTTCACCATCGTAAACACGCATTTTTGAGAAAACCGACGAGTTTTCAGGCTCTTTCAGGCGTGACAGGATACTAAATTGCGATAGTAGCTCAAGCGTACTTGGTGAGCATGGCGCATTAGATAGCTCTGAGTGATCGAGTAGTTTCTGGTAAATTTTAACTTCTTCGGAAACACGTAAGCAGTAAGGCACCTTAACAATATATACACGGTCTAAGAAAGCCTCGTTGTTTTTATTGTTACGGAAGGTTTGCCATTCAGACTCATTTGAGTGGGCGAGGATCATGCCATCAAAGGGTAGGGCTGAAAGTCCTTCGGTACCGTTGTAGTTGCCTTCTTGCGTTGCGGTAAGCAGAGGGTGCAAGACTTTCAACGGTGCTTTGAACATCTCAACGAATTCCATGACACCTTGGTTTGCTTTACACAGTGCACCGGAGTAGCTGTAGGCGTCTGGATCGTCTTGTGAGAAATGCTCGAGCATGCGGATATCGACTTTACCCACCAGTGATGAAATATCTTGGTTATTTTCGTCACCCGGCTCGGTTTTCGCAATCGCTAACTGATCAAGAATCGACGGGCGAACTTTAACGACTTTGAACTTGGTAATATCACCACCAAAGTCATGTAGGCGTTTGGCTGCCCAAGGTGACATGATTGATCGCAAATAGCGCTTTTCAATGCCGTATTCTTGTTTGAGCAATTCGCCATCTTCTGCGACATCAAACAAACAAAACGGGTGGTCATTCACCGGGCTGCGTTCGCCATCAGCAGAGAGTATATAAACGGGTACTTGTTGCATTAATGCTTTTAGCTTTTCAGCTAAAGATGATTTACCACCACCCACAGGACCAAGTAGGTAGAGAATTTGTTTGCGCTCTTCCAATCCTTGAGCTGCATGTTTTAGATAAGAGACGATTTGTTCAATCGCATCCTCCATGCCATAAAAGTCTTTGAATGTTTCATAGCGCGAAATGACGCGGTTTGAAAAGATCCGACTTAGGTGAGGATCTTGAGCCGTGTCGATGACTTCTGGTTCACCTATGGCCATGAGTAAACGTTCGGCCGCGTTTGCGTATGCGCTTTTGTCATCTTTACACAATGCTAAGAAATCTTGTAAAGATAGCTCCTCATCCTTAGACGCTTCATAGCGCGCTTGGAAATGGTCGAAAATGCTCATAATGATTTCCCCTCTGAACCTGTCTAACTGACATACAACTCGCTAATAAATAACTAATCCCTCATTAATTAAGCCTAGTGTGGATTTCTAATATTGCTTAAAAAATATGGATTTATTTGCGTTATTTGCGATTAGTGAAGTGACGAATGGAAGAAATAAGAGACTGATATTGAGTATGTGACGTGATGAATAAAGACCTGAGCAATCAAACGTGCCACCTTGCGAAATATAGCTGATCGCAACGCATTGATCTTCATGGGGGATGATTTGAAATATGGAATGTCATTCTGTATAGTGCCGATGAATGAATTTTAAACAGGGATTAGGGTATACCGTGAAAAAACAATTATTGGTCACGATGCTTACATGCTACGCAGTGTCACCGACACTTGTATTAGCAAACATTTCACAATGGTCGTTAGGTGTGGCGGCTTCTTATTCACCAGCGGTGTATAAAGATACGCCGGCCAATAAGGCGGTGATTCCTGTGATTGGCTATGAAGGTGAGCATTTCTTTATGCGCGGCTTTAGTGCTGGTTACCGTTTGAATCCAATTGGTTCTACACACAATATCGTTTTTCGCGCTGTTTATGATCCTCGAACGCTTAAGCCAGAAGATTCGGATAACGCCGTTGTACAACAAATGGACGAACGTAAAAGTACCATATTAGGCGGCGTAAGCTATCAGTTAATTACCATGGTGGGTATGTTTGAAGCAACGGCAGGCAGTGATATTGGTGGTAAGCACAACGGCTTATATGCTGAAGCGGCGTGGCGCCTACCTATTCGAGGGCGAGGTTGGGCTATCACGCCAGGTATTGGTTATGCCTACAACAGCGATAAAATTAATAATCATTTATACGGGGTGAGTAAGAGTGAAGCGGTTCGAGCCAGGATTGACCATTTTGACCCAAGCTGGGATGGTCAGTATTTCATTGGTGCATCGGCCTTCATGCACCTAACACCGAACATTCGCGTCACCGGTGGTATTCGTTATACCAATTTAGAAGGCGAGATAGAAAAAAGCCCATTGATTGAATCGGGTGTTAACACCACGGGTAATATCGGTATTGCTTACGTATTTTAGCCTTGAAGATAAATGCGTATAAAAAAGGGTTGCAAGTGCAACCCTAAGATAAGCTTAACAATATGGTTAAGCGTTAAAAATTTGTTTTAATTCGTTGGCGCACAAGTGGTATTGACGTGGACACTTGCGCCATGTCGCGAGCATGCGGCGGTATTTTTCAAGCATTGGCATCTGTGCGTTGAAGTGGTGTTCACCTTTCTCAAACTGCGGGTAAAGACCTTCAGATTCCACTAGGAAACGGACGTAGTGTACTAATTTGCACTCAGTACCACAGTCAAAGCCAAGGAACTGTAAGCGGCGCTGATCGACTTCTTTGCGTTCGTGCTCTTCTAGCATGTTGTTGGATTCTTGCATTGCATGATACATCTCCATGATGTCGGTGATTTCACGACATTCATCTTCTTCAATACAGCCAAAATCTTTATTTAACTCACGCATTTGCATTACGTAGCCGCGTTCAACAATCGTTTGTAAGCGTTTGTATTTTGCCGCATTTGTTGGATCCATTTGCGACATTAAGTAGTACTGGTTAGATAGGATCAAACGTTGAGCGTTTGTCATTTCCATTGGATGGCCTCATAGTTCTAATACATCTTTATTGTGCTTAGGTTAGCCTTTTGTTGTGACATGAAACATGATCTCAACACAGGTTTGTGAGTAAAAATGAAAACTTTTTATCTTAATATATCGATATTTAATCTTATGTATCATCAAGACCGAAATGAGGCGGGGAACGGGGACTAGGCTTATGAAATATGGCGGATAGCTTTGTTTATTTGGCCGGATAGGTGTAGTTTTAAGCAGACAACTTAAGCTGCCATCGAGCAGAGTTTAAATCGATAACATCGAGTGTGATTGAATTATGAAAAAATCGATACTAGCGTTAATTTGCGCATCTTGTTTTAGTTATGCTGCCAATGCCTGTACGGGCATTTCTCTTTCCACAACCAATGATGATTACATTCAAGCGCGTACGATTGAGTGGGGACACAGTGATCTTAATAGTAAGCTGATCGTTTCTCCGCGCGATTATCGCTATACCTCAACCATGCCAGATCAAAAACAAGGGTTGAGTTGGCAGAGTAAGTACGGTTTTGCAGGTATTTCTGTTAGTGATGACAAATTTATCGCGGAAGGAGTGAATGAAAAGGGCTTGAGCGCGGGATTGTTCTATTTCCGCAATTACGGTTCGTTGGCAACTTATGACCCGCAAGACACCAGCAACAATATCACCGACATGGACTTTGTGCGTTGGATGCTGAGCCAGTTTGAAACGGTCGAGCAGGTTGAAGCTGCGCTGAGTAAAATTAAGATTGTGACCGTCTATTTTGATCAGCAAGGTAATCCGTCACCAACGGCGCACTGGCGTGTGTCGGATAAGCAAGGCAACAGTATTGTGATTGAAATAATGGATCACGGTAAAATCAATATTCATAAAAATACCGCTCAAGTGCTGACTAATTCGCCAGACTATTCATGGCATGTCACCAACTTAAACAACTACATTAATTTACACCCCGGCTCTAGCCCAAATCAAAAGTTTAACGGCGTCGAAGCACAATCGTTTGGGGTCGGTTCAGCGTTTGTCGGTTTACCAGGTGATATCTCGCCACCGTCTCGCTTTGTGCGTGCAGCGTTTTATGTTAACTCAGCTCCGGAGTTAAAAAATGGCGAGCAAGCGGTCTCACAAGCGTTCCATATTCTGAACAATTTTGATATTCCATTGGGCAGTGAGTTTAATGACAAATCACATATTCCCGACTTGCCAAGTGCCACACAATGGACATCGGTTATCGATCAAAGTAACGGCTTACTGTTCTACAAAACCATGCACGATAGCACCATTCGTCGAGTGGACTTGAACACGCTTAACTTTGATGCAAAAACAGAAACCAAACAAGCACTGGATAGCGGCTCATTCAGCTATCAAGATGTGGTTATTAAGCCATAGATAAGGCTTTTGTTGTGTAACAAAAAGGGCACTCCCACTGGGTAGCGCCCTTTTTTAATCGACTTGAAATAGATTAGTATTTCACATTTGAGTGGTATTGGCTGAGGATGGATTGAATGTTTTCCATCGTCTCTTTTGATGGCGGTTGTACGCCGTCAAGTGGATAGTCAAAGCCAAGTGCTTCCCATTTATGAGCACCAAGTTTGTGATAAGGTAACAGTTCAATTTTCTCAACGTTATCCATATCTTTGATGAACTCACCAAGCATGTGAGCCGCTTCATCTTCATCGGTGTAACCTGGAACCACCACGTAACGGATCCACGTTTTTTGACCAATTTTTTGTAAGTAGCGAGCAAAATCCAATACACGACGGTTGGAAACGCCAATAAATTCTTGGTGGATTTCATCTTTCATGTGCTTAAGGTCAAGCATCACCAGATCGGTCGCTTCAAGAACTTCATCAACCACATCGGTGTGTTTACGAATGTAGCCATTGGTGTCAAGACAAGTGTGGATGCCTTCTGCTTGAGCTGCACGGAAAAAGTCGCGGACAAATTCTGGCTGAAGCATCGCTTCACCGCCTGAACAAGTAATACCACCGCCAGATGCTTTCATGAAATGACGATAGCTTTTTGCTTCGTTGATGATCTCTTCAACGGTCACTTCTTTACCGTCATGGGTATCCCACGTATCACGGTTATGACAATACATACAACGCATTAAACAGCCTTGAAGGAAGACAATAAAGCGAATTCCAGGACCATCGACAGTGCCACATGATTCAAAAGAATGAATACGACCAGTTGTAGACATGAGCTCATCTCTTATAAATTATTTGCCTGTTATTTTATTACAAAAACACCTTTTTAAATAGGGGTTAGCGGTCGGTGAGGGCAAATAAATGGCGTAGATACTGACATTCGAATAGTAGAATAAAAGTGTGTACGTGATAGGTATAGAAAAGCACCTTTAAACCAATTGAACAAGGCGGATTTCAATTGGTTTATCTGGATGAAGTTTAGAAGAAAGTAAACAGCGATAAACTGCCGGTACCATAGATATCGTCAGGAGCATCTTTGTAGTCGGCGGTTTTGATGGTGGTGGCTAAACTGAGGCCATAAGAGGTGTTGTACCATGCGACGCCAACAATAGCTGTTGCTTGGTTGTGTGCGAGTGAAACCTCATATAAGTCGGGGTCTGGTAAGCCAGGGCGATCACCTTCAATGGTGATATCGTTAAACCGATAACGCGCTTCGATGCCACCGTAAACAAACCAACCACCATTGGATGCCCCTATCATCCCGGCTCGAAATGGATTTTCGCTATCAATATTGGCCGCTCCCATGTTGCCAGCTAAATCCGTTCCCCAACGAAACATGATGCCAGTTGAGACATCACTACGGAAATTACCCACATTAAGCTCTGATACATTGGCAATTTCAAATTCGGTATTGCTACTAATGCGTTCGCGATACCAGTTAAAGTGACTGAGATAACCGAGGTTAGCGACGATTTGATCACCAACTTGGTAGTGCCAACCTTGCGGATCATCGGATCCGGTTATGCCATGGACAATGTCCTGAGCCTTGTCTGCAAGAGAGTTTTCCCCCGTGGTACCCAAGGTGAAATTAAAGCGTTGGGCTTGCTGAGGGTGCAAGCTGATGTAGTTTAACTCGGCATGGAGAAATCCAGCATAAGGGCGGTTATCGGCGAGAGGTTCTGTGGCTTCAATATCGGTAGGGGTGTACATTTTGTGGCCAAGAGTAATCTCATATTTATCTAAAGATGAGGCTCCCCAAAACGATAAGCTGAGCGGTTTTAAAAGGCTGTTAGGTTGGATGGCCGATGAAGTGTAGGAGAGGAAAAGCCCGTTGGTGTAGTCTTGATCGACACCGAAGACACCATCGTTATCAATAGAAAACGAGAGGGTAGACCTTTCGGAAGCATAGCTAATCGACGAGGTTAACAACATCAATGTCACGATGCTCATCGACACAATGTGGACTCTTTTCATAAGACAACTTCCATGCACAAACAACGAGTAGAACTCTCGTAAAGATAGGAGATTATGTTACTACAAGCGCTGCGATAGGGAGCGATTAAGCGTCAAGGTTGTGCGCTGAATCCGATCTAATTCGCAGAGTTATTCAGTGACTAAATATGGTTGTGTTGCGTATTGAAATAGGTAATAAACACGTGAGTGCAGATTGCAATGCAGGCAAAAAAAAGCCCCGCTAAAAAGCGGGGCTTCATCAATCATTCAACCGAGAATTATAGAGACTCAGTGAAAGTACGTGCGATTACGTCAGCTTGTTGCTCTGCAGTTAGAGAGTTAAAGCGTACAGCGTAACCAGATACACGGATTGTTAGCTGAGGGTATTTCTCAGGGTGCTTAACTGCGTCTTCTAGAGTTTCGCGGTTAAGAACGTTCACGTTTAGGTGTTGACCACCTTCGATGCCAGCTTCGTGGTGGAAGTAACCATCCATTAGGCCTGCAAGGTTAGAACGTTGGCTATCTTCTTCTTTACCTAGTGCGTTTGGCACGATAGAGAATGTGTAAGAGATACCATCTTGAGCGTCAGCAAACGGTAGTTTACCTACAGAAGTTAGTGATGCTACAGCACCTTTCTCATCACGACCGTGCATTGGGTTTGCACCAGGAGCGAAAGGAGCGCCAGCACGACGACCGTCTGGAGTGTTACCAGTTTTCTTACCGTACACAACGTTTGAAGTGATAGTAAGGATAGACTGAGTTGGGATTGCATCACGGTACATCTTAAGTTTACGGATTTTGCCCATAAACGTAGAAACTAGTTCACATGCGATGTCATCTACGCGTGAATCGTTGTTACCGAATTTAGGGTAATCGCCTTCGATTTCGAAGTCGATTGCAATGCCATCTTCGTCACGAACTGGTTTAACAGTTGCGAATTTGATTGCAGATAGTGAGTCAGCTGCAACAGATAGACCTGCGATACCACATGCCATAGTACGACGAACGTCACGGTCATGAAGAGCCATTAGAGACGCTTCGTAGCTGTATTTGTCGTGCATGTAGTGGATGCTGTTTAGTGCAGTCACGTATTGCTTAGCTAGCCAATCCATGAAGTGATCTAGACGATCCATTACTTTATCGTAATCAAGAACAGCGTCAGTCATTGGAGCTTCTTTTGGACCAACTTGCATTTTCAGCTTCTCATCAACGCCGCCGTTGATTGCGTAAAGCATAGTTTTAGCAAGGTTAGCACGCGCGCCAAAGAACTGCATTTGCTTACCAACGATCATTGGAGATACACAACATGCAATTGCGTAGTCGTCAGATTGTAGGTCAGGACGCATTAGATCATCGTTTTCGTACTGGATAGAAGAAGTATCGATAGATACTTTAGCACAGAAACGTTTGAAGCCATCAGGTAGCTGCTCAGACCAAAGTACAGTGATGTTTGGCTCTGGAGAAGGACCCATTGTGTATAGGCTGTTTAGGAAACGGAAGTTAGTACGTGTAACTAGTGTACGACCGTCAAGGCTCATACCACCCATTGATTCAGTAGCCCAGATAGGGTCACCAGAGAACAACTCATCGTATTCAGGAGTACGTAGGAAACGAACCATACGTAGCTTCATTACGAAGTGGTCGATCATTTCTTGAGCTTCAACTTCTGTGATCTTGCCAGCAGCGATATCACGCTCGATGAAGATGTCTAGGAAAGTCGAAGTACGACCTAGAGACATTGCAGCACCGTTTTGTGATTTAACAGCAGCTAGGTAGCCGAAGTAAGTCCACTGGATAGCTTCTTGAGCAGTTTGAGCTGGCTCAGAGATATCGTAGCCGTACTTAGCAGCCATTTGTTTGATTTGACCTAGAGCGCGGTGTTGCTCTGCAATTTCTTCACGAAGTTGCATAGTAGCCGTTAGGTCTTCGCCGTTCTCAAAACGCTCTTGAAGAGATTTGAATTGAGCTAGCTTGTCCTTCATTAGGAAGTCGATACCGTATAGTGCAACACGACGGTAGTCACCGATGATACGACCACGGCCGTAAGCATCTGGAAGACCAGTCAGAACACCAGACTTACGACAAGCTAGGATATCTGGAGTGTAGATATCGAATACGCCAGCGTTGTGAGTTTTACGGTACTCTGAGTAGATTTTTGAAATCATAGGGTCAAGAGTTTCACCGTATGCTTTGCAAGAACCTTCAACCATACGTACACCACCGTTAGGGATGATTGCACGTTTAAGTGGTTTCTCAGTTTGTAGACCAACGATAGTTTCTAGATCTTTTTCGATGTAGCCTGCATCGTGAGCAGTGATGGTAGAAATAACGTCAGTATCGAAATCAAGAGGCGCTTTAGTTGCGTTCTCAATTTTGATGCCTTCCATTACTTTAGCCCAAAGCGTGTTAGTTGCTTCAGTACCTTCAGAAACTAGGAAAGATTCGTCGCCTTCATATGGAGCGTAGTTCTTTTGGATGAAATCACGAACGTTTACTTCGCTTTGCCACTCACCTGCAGCAAAACCTTCCCAAGCTTTAGCAAATTGCTCTGCCATGACATACCTACCTTTTTAGTAGAAAAAACACGTACTGGTTTCGCTGTTGAGCCAGCTATCCCGAGAATCGGGAACAGTACACTCTAATTAATAACAATATGTATAGCCTGTACCGTTTCGGTATTGAAACCGATCACAAACCTATAAATATTGTCACTACTCTTTATGTGGAATCTTACCAGTTCATTTTCAAGGTTACACTAAAAAAATTTTTAAACCTTAAACTAAATCAATAAATCCTAAAAAATGTTGATAAAAAAGGGGGCATATATGTTTGCCCCCACAGTTATAGCTTAAAAATTATAGGAATGCCTTGATGCCGTATTGACCTTCAAGCATACCAACTGCAAGCATTGCAACCAAACAGATTACAAGAACACCTACAGGGATAACAATCTTATCAACGAATGATAGACGAGCAGCACGCTCTTTATCACCAATTAGACCGTTGTTATCAAGAAGCATGGTTAGTGCCCAAGCAAGAACAGGGTTAACAACCGCAGAACCAAAGATACAGATACCTGCAGCTTGTGAATCTTTAGAGTCTTTAACCATCTGCATACCCGCTTCAAGTAGAGGTAGAGATACACCTACAAGTAGAGCAACACGCATTACTGGTGGCCATACCGCGATATCCATTGGGAAACCTAGGATTGCGATGATCATAACCAATAGACCTAGCAAGATCGCGCCGCCTGGGATAGGGCGTTTAGCAATCGCTGCAGGGATCATGTACGTACCCCAAGAAGAAGTAATGTTACCACCACCAACTGCAGTACCAACCATCTGACGGATAGAACACATGGTCATTGTATCATCAACGTCCATCAGTACTTTTTCAGTCTTACGTGGGTAGTTCAGTTCTTGGAAGATACGGTGACCTAGGAAGTCTGGTGACCACATTGCAACCGCTAGAATAGCAAACGGTAGTGATGCGATGAAGTGTTGCGTGTTTGGTAGACCAAGCATCCAACCTTCGTCTGTGCTACCCCACCAGTAAACTGGGTTTAGGTTAGGAAGACCCGTTTCAGTTACGAATTTAATATCGAAACCTGCGCCTAGGATTAGAGCAATGATAAGACCGGTAAATGCACACACTGGAATTGCCAACCAACGCTTGTTCACTTTTGCAAGTAAAGCGTAAAGAGCAATCGTCACAGCAAGAACAATCAGACCGACATAACCCATGCTACCCGCTTCAACGGTGCTAGATTGCAGACCAACCGCCCACTCTTGAATAGAGGTGATTTGGCTCATGGTACCCGTTAGACCTAGGAAGATTAGCAAGCCACCGGCTGTACCTTCTGAGGTGAGGTTCACCAGTTTCGAGCCACCTTTAAGGAAGCTAAGAATCAGGCCAAAGATACCAATCAAAATTGCTAACGCAAGAGGGTGTGCACCGGCAAGAGCGATCGTACCGATTAGTGGGATCATTGGACCGTGGTTACCCGCAAGGTTCGCTTTCGGGTTAATAAAGCCAGAGGCTAGAACACAGAACAAGAATGCTGGGATAAGCATTTCTACACGAGCAACTTCGATCGCGAATTCTTTACCAAGATTTACGTGATCCCAAGCGGCTGATAAGCCTTCTGCCCAAGACATCATTACCGCTGAGTACATCGCGATGATGCCGATTGTGCCAGCTAGTGCTGGAACAAGGTCTTCTAATTCGAAACGGAAATCACGACCAGGAAGGTTTAGAGCGAAGCGACGAGGCTTCATAATTTGTAGTTCGTGATCTAGGTAATCTGAACGGGTTTCGAACTCCGAAGCTGGACGGTGCAGCTCTTGGTAGCTCTTGTTCTCGATATCCGAATCAGAGTGCGGCTTATTGACTGCGTCTGACATAGATTCCTCATATAATAAAAGTTAATGGTTTTTTAAAGTCGCTTGTCTTTAATTGTGTTCTAAGCGACTGCGTAACAACGTTAAGCTTCCTGCATTGAGATCTTTATATCGCCTACGTAGCACGAAGTCTATGTGCTTTAAAATAGACGAAGATCCGAACAAAAGATCCTATTGGGGCTTTTATCTCTCGGGAGTTTAACGTGCTAATCCTGAGCAGTGATTGATTTAGATCACTTTATGAAAGAATGTGAAAGAAAACTACGCAGAATGGTTAAACTTTGACTAAGTGAAATCACAGTGCTGAAAATAGGTTTCATAATGTAATTTTTACTAGACGTATCTGAATTGTTTTATTTAGGTAGCGTGGTTGCGATGGTTGCTGAGTAAAAAGTGAGATTGTGGACGTTATTGTTAATCTTTTTGCGGGAGCTTGGCTTGATTGATTTGTGGTTAATATGCAAAGAAATAAGTTTATTACACTGCGTGATGCATTAATACTCACTCATATTGATTAAATATCGAACTTATCTAGGTTAATAATTTGTTGCATGTTTTTGGTGTTAGTGCTAGTTTCAAGTTCATTGTGGGAGGAGCCCATGTAACTAAACGTGTCGTAATGCGTTTGGTTAAATTAAGTACAGGGAGTGACAGCGCATGAATGATGTACCAGCGCTTAATATCAAAAATCTGCATAAAACCTTTGGTCAAAACCAAGTATTAAAGGGCATATCTTTAGAAGCTCATAAAGGCGATGTTATCTCTATCATCGGCTCTTCCGGATCAGGTAAAAGTACTTTCCTACGTTGCATTAACCTTCTTGAAACGCCAACCGCTGGCGAGATTTGGGTCAATGGCGAATTGATCGAAATGAAAAACAATCGTGCAGGTGAAGCGATTCCAGCTAATGACAAGCAAGTACAACGTATTCGCTCCCGCTTAGCGATGGTGTTTCAAGGTTTTAATCTTTGGTCTCACATGACTGTTCTTGAAAATGTGGTTGAAGCACCAATTCATGTATTGGGTGTGCCTAAAGCACAAGCGATGGAAAACGCCGAATTGATCTTAAAGAAAGTCGGGCTTTATGAGCGTAAAGATTATTATCCCGGCCATCTTTCAGGTGGTCAGCAACAACGTGCGGCAATTGCACGAGCGTTAGCGGTTGATCCTGAAGTGATGTTGTTCGATGAACCCACTTCTGCGCTTGATCCTGAGTTAGTGGGTGAAGTGTTGGGGGTTATGCGTGATCTCGCCGAAGAAGGGCGCACTATGCTCGTCGTGACACATGAAATGGCTTTTGCTCGTGATGTTTCAAATCACGTGATGTTCTTGCATCAAGGATTGGTGGAAGAGCAGGGCAATCCTGACAATCTGTTTACTAATCCGGAATCAGAGCGTCTTAAACAGTTTATCTCTTCAATTTATTAGTGGTTGAGTAACACCGAAGGCGCCACATCAACCGTCACACCACCGTTCGGTCGTGACGACTTCGATTGATTTGACTTAGTCTATTCTGAAGACTGAAAGTGAACACAACATAAGTAACACTATAAAAAGCAACATAACATCTACAAGTAAAACAATCACAGGAGTATGGAAATGAAAAAGTGGTTAGTCGTAGCCGCACTGGCAGCTACAACCTTGACTGGTATGGCCCAAGCGAAAGAATGGAAAACCGTTCGTTTTGGTATTGAAGGTGCTTACCCTCCATTTAGCTGGACTGAAGCGGACGGCTCATTGAAAGGGTTTGATGTCGATATGGCCAACGCATTGTGTGCCGAGATGGCGGTGAAATGTAAAATTGTACCGCAAGATTGGGATGGCATTATTCCATCACTATTGGCTCGTAAATACGACGCGATTATCGCGGCAATGTCGATCACCGAAGAACGTAAAAAGAAAATCGATTTCACGGGCAAATACGCACTTATTCCAAACAACTTTATTGCCAAGAAAGACGCAGGTTTGAACTTCGATAACCTTGCTGGAGTAAAAATAGGTGTTCAACGTGCAACAACGCACGATAAGTACCTAACTGATAACTACGAAGACGTTGAAATTGTTCGTTACGGTTCATTTGATGAAGCATACCTAGATCTAGCCAATGGTCGTATTGCTGCGGTATTGGGCGATGCATCAGCGCTTGAAGAAGGTGTATTGAATGCTAAAGGTGGTGATGGCTACGAGTTTGTTGGCCCTTCATTAACCGACCCACAGTGGTTTGGCGAAGGCTTCGGTATTGCGGTTCGTAAGCAAGATAAAGACTTAACCAAAAAGCTTGATGCAGCGATCCTTTCACTACGTGAAAAAGGTATTTACCAAGAGATTGCCGCTAAGTACTTCAACTATGATGTATACGGCGAGTAATTTCTCGTCTAGACATACGGTTCTCAATGATGAGCAATGATAGATAATGTCATTGTTCACTGAGATAGGTATCAGCGACCGTTGGCTTGTTCCTAGAAGTAGTCAACGGTCGGTTTCAAGTTTAGGGACAGGAACTTACCTATGCTGGATCTTCAAGGATATGAAGCCTCAATCTTAAATGGGGCCTTGGTTACCATACAAGTCGCGCTACTATCACTGTTGCTTGCGATGATATTAGGCATGCTTGGCGCATTAGCCAAATTAGCGCCTTATCGTTTCGCCCGCGCTATTGCCACCCTTTACACCACAATCATTCGCGGCATTCCTGATCTCGTACTGATGATGCTTATCTTCTTTGGTGGACAAATTCTTCTTAACAACAGTTTGTATTCGATCAACGAATGGCTCAATGAGTGGTTTACCTCAAGCGACCCAAACCATGAGTGGACGGCCTATTTACCAGATTACATTGATGTCAGCCCGTTTGTTGCTGGTGTTTTGACGATTGGATTTATCTTTGGCGCTTATATGACAGAGACCTTCCGTGGTGCAATTATGGCGGTAGATAAAGGTGAACTTGAAGCGGCCAAAGCCTATGGGATGAGCTCAGCGTTGGCGTTTCGCCGTATTTTGTTTCCACAAATGGTGCGCCATGCGTTACCCGGCTTTGGTAACAATTGGCTCGTGTTACTCAAGACCACGGCTTTGGTTTCTATCATTGGCCTTGAGGACATGGTACGTGTAAGTGCGTTAGCTGCGGGATCAACCAAGATGCCATTTACCTTTTATATGGCAGTCGCGGTGATATTTCTGTTTTTTACCAGTGTTTCGACAGGCTTACTTAAGCTAGTTGAGCGCAAGTTTAGTATTCACGCGAGGTAGGGAATGGATTTTTCACTCATTATTGAAAGCTTACCGATCTACTTTGAAGGACTATGGACCACTACTTGGTTAGTGGGGTTAGCGCTGATCATTGGTTTAAGCGTTGCGATTCCGCTGGCGATTGCGCGCAACAGTCACAACTACTTGCTCATCGCGCCGAGTTGGGCGTTTATCTATTTTTTCCGTGGCACACCACTGCTGGTTCAACTTTATTTAATTTATTACGGCATGGATCAGTTTTTCCCAGTTAAAGATACCTTGTGGGAACATGCATGGTTTTGTGCGTTAGTGGCGTTTGTGCTTAATACCTCTGCCTATACCGCTGAAATTATTCGTGGCGCGATCAACGGTTTGCCGAAAGGCGAAATCGAAGCGGCGAAAGCCTATGGTATGAGCCCAGCTAAAACCTACCGTCGTATCATATTGCCGAGTGCATTGCGCCGAGCATTACCTGCATACAGTAATGAAGTGATCTTTATGCTGCATGGCAGTGCCGTCGCAGGTATCGTCACCATCTTGGATCTGACGGGTGCGGCCCGTTTGGTGAACTCGCGTTATTACGCACCGTTTGAATCTTTCTTAACGGCAGGCCTGTTTTATATGGCGCTGACATTCATTATTTTGTGGGTGTTCAAAAATGCCGAGAAGAAATTTTTGGCTTATATGCGCCCGTTATCGTGAGCGATTTTTATGAATTAACCACGCATTATTTTTTATTAAAAGAGTCCCTTAAAATGGGACTCTTTGGTTTTACATACCTTTAAATAAATTTTGTTGGGCGCGGCTTACCGGTAGTTTGTGTTTCTGCATGGTGACAAACATTCGTCCGGTAAAGTCTTTCGATACTTTTTCAATCGATGCCACTCTGACCACGGTAGAACGATGAATCTTCCAAAACTCTTCCGGATCAAGTTGAGTCAATAGCTCTTTGATTGGCGTTCTTATCAGATATTCACAATTGTCGTCGGTGTAAATTGAAACGTACTTTTCTTCTGCTTTGAAATAAAGCACCTCATTGACAGAGATTAGGTGGATATCTTCCCCGTGTGAGGCTTTGAGCCAGCTTAGGTACCGACTTGGTTTTGGGGTTAATTGACTAATATGAGCAAGCAGTTGATTGATGTCAGGCGTTTGGCTGGCGACGGAGAGGTGATTATCGATTTGTTGAATAGATTCAAGTCGCTGTTTTAGCTTTTCACAACATGCCGCAAGGCGATCTTCATTGAGCGGTTTGAGTAAATAATCGACCGCATTGTGCTCGAACGCTTTAATGGCATATTCGTCGTAGGCAGTAACGAAGACGACTAATGGCTGGTAGCGTGTTTGGTTTTTTGACGGAATACTTGATTTCTTGCTTGATTGCGGATGATTAAGCGCTTTCGCTACAGCCATACCGTCAAGTTCGGGCATACGAATATCAAGAAAGACCATATCGGGCTGTAAGCTTGTAATTTGGTCCAGCGCTTGTTGGCCATCACCACAAGTAGCCACAATCTCTAATTCTGGCCACACTTCAGCAAGGCTACGATCAAGATGATGACGAAGTAGAGGTTCATCATCGGCGATGAGGGCGGTGATAACAGTCATGTCAATTGCGTCTCCTTGCTGTTTAAGGGCTGACTCATTGGGATAGAGATGGTGACACAAAATCCACCACATTGAGGTTGAGTGATGACAACACTCCCCAGTTGCTCATATAGGCCTTTGATTCGCTGTTTAATGTTACTTAATCCGACACCGTGTCCTTTTGTATCGGTTGATTGATTTAAGCCGATACCATCGTCTTTCACTTGGATTTTAAGTTGTTGTTGATGTTGCGAGAGTGATACATCAATCGTACCGCCAGCGCCTTTGGGTTCAATGCCATGTTTAATGGCGTTTTCGACTAAAGGTTGGATCAGCATGGGTGGAATCAAAGCGTAAGTCAGTTTGTCATCAACGTTGATAGTGAAATTGAGCCGCTCATCGAGACGTATTTTTTGAATCGCAAGGTAGGCGCTTAACTGTCTAATTTCATCATCGACTGTGGTCTCGGATAGACGCGAGTTGGCTAAAGTGGTGCGCAGTAGTTCCGTTAATTTATCAAGCATCATACGCGCCTTCGTGACATCTTGGCTCATAAGGGCGCTGATATTAGCGAGTGTGTTGAAGAGGAAGTGTGGCTCAATTTGGCTTTGCATCTGCATTAATTGGCTGAGAATCAGTGCCTTTTCTTGCTCTGCCTGTTTGCGCTTAGTTTCTTCGAGTAACTGACCCGCAATGGCTTGTTGTTCTCGGTTATAGAAGTAATAAAAGCACATACCGGAAAATATTACGCCTAACATGACGACGGGCAACAGGTCATTCAAGCTTTCTCCTAAATACCCATCCAGCCATAACCAAGCGTTTAACGATCCAAGCAGAACCGAGCTAGTGAGTGAAATCGTAATTTCCATGAGCCGCGGGATATTAGGGAAACAGTGCTCAAGGAAAAGCGAAGAGAGTAGAGCGGAATAACCAAACCCTAAACTGGTAAAAACGTGTACATACCAAGGGCCTCCCCAGACGGTATACGTGGTGAGTGCAACCAATAAGCAAAACAGACTAGTGATAATAAAGTTGCGCCACTTTGGGCAGAGGATATCGCGTGAGGTGGTCATTAAAACTTCCCTTTAATCGTAAAGACTAGTGTACGGCGATCGTTGATCTGCGCGTAAGTAGAATCCGACTTTCCGGTTAAAAATCGTGCAGTAAATTCCAAATCTACCGATGCAGCTCCGGTATCTATCCATTGATAAGTGAGCCATTGTGTCGCGATGACGCCGCCATCTTGTGGCGCAATTAATAGATCTAGCTTCGGTGTTACATTACTTAGCCAGTGCCAGTTGGTGTCAGATTGCCACTGTAACCACGCTTGGGTGTCCCAGCTCCAGTGGATCATAAGGCTATGTTGGGTGAGGTTATAGTGGCTCAAACCTTGAGCATAAGAGGTTGCGAGTGGTGCGGTGGCCGGATTGGAGTGAAGTTTGTTGGCACGTGTTTTCGCCTCTTGCCACTCGCTGGTGCTCCAGGCGCGGCTATCGTACCAATATTCCCCAATCAGGCTATGGCCAGTCATCGATGTATAAGTGAAGCCAGCAAGCGCCTGCCATGCATTGCCTTGTTCTTTTATACCCACCGTTTGATTCTGAGAGTTTGGTCGTTCATAGCCCACGCTTTTGTGTTGCCACAACGCTTCACTATGCAGCTCCCACGCATCACCAATCACACTGACCCAACTACCACCGAGTGCGCCACGGCGAACATCATCATAATAAGCGATGAGCTGATATTCATGTTGTGCGAGTAGTCCATAGCGACGTAGGCCTGCGCCTTGTTGTTGATTGGCCTCATCAAACGCATCGATACTTGCATCACTCCAGTGCGAGTTGGTGTAGATCAAGCTCCATTCACCATCGCCATCAAACTGTGAAATTGTCGCGACAGTTGCGCCTTCTTCGACACTTAAGCCAATCGGATTTTGTCGGTAAGGTTTGAACATATCTAGCGGTCGGTAGCCGTAACTCACCCCATAATCGAGACGAATTTTCCCCAAGCTTACATCAACATTATGTTGGCCAATATCAACATCGCCTTGCCATGCAAGTTCACGGACAATCCATTGATTATCGATGTCATCAAACCAGCCCTGCAGTTGGCTGTGATAAATATCTTGGCTGTATAGCGCAAAAAGACCACTCCATTGGCCATAGCCAATTTGAACATCAAGTAGACCGTCGAGATGTGATGCTGAGTCGTAACGTGGTTGGATAAAATCGCTGTTTTGTCGCTGGTGGTGCTGAGCGGATACGGCCCAATCCCAATCAAACTGCCACTGTGTAGCTTGTGCAGGAAGCGTTGTGACCGCAGTGAGTAGAGCATAGAGTGGAATTAGGCGCATCATTACAGCTCCGAAGTGCTATTACGAGCGAGGAAGCTTGGATTGTAAAACTTGTCATCCAATTGCCATGGCGTGATAGATTGATACTCAATCACGGTTTTCTTATCCGTTTGTATTGCGTCGACCAATGTCATTGCCGTGACTGCTGGTGCATCATTACGCTCTCCACGCGAGAAAGTGGCTTGTTTAGCCAGCTTGCCCGAGCGCAGGTAAAGGTTGGCTTTGATTGGAAATCCAGTCTCTTGCTCAAGCCACAGCTCTATCCTCTGATAGCTTGCCCCAGTGGTTTTGGCCGTTAACTCAATCAGATGTGTCGCATATCGGTTGTGACTCTCGTCATTGACGGACTCGTCACTCAACCACTGACCTTGATAATCTTCACTCCAAGTTAGGGTGCTGATGTCACCAACAGAAGCATCGCCGAGTAGTTTTTGCATTGGAGTGATGCGAATAGGACGGCGACTTTTTGGCATTTGCAGCCAAAAGTTGTCTTGTAGCATGAGCATTTTTTGCCCCGCTTCGACAGCGGATTTGAATACCACCAAAGATTCGCGATCAGGACGTGAATACACATTGTATTGACGGGTTTTATCCAGTTCACCGCCTTTGTATAAGTGAACCAACGATATAACACGTGCTGACACATCATCCATGCGATAGTCGTCAGCTTGTTTTACCAGTTGGCTGACTTGGTCATCATTCAAGGCTTGGGCTTGTGCCGTTAAGCTAAGCAAGGCCAGACTCATTACTAATGTGGTCAATATAGATTTGTAATTAGACATGAATTAACGCCTCAGTGATCGGTTTATTTACCCCTTTACGGGCGGAGAAAAACGCAGCGGTTAGGCAGATGGCGAGTACGCCAAGCAGCGCCCATATGGCCAATGAAAACGAGAAATAAATCGTCAATGGATAACCTTGCGTCATACCCGGTGGCGGCGGCATTTGCACATCGACCACCATTAAAAAGAGGGTCAAAATACCCGTGGCGAGCACGCCGAATAGACTGCCGATTACCGCGAGTAACCCCGCCTCACGCATAAATCCACCAATGATTTCGTTAGGGTAATTGCCTAAAGCGGAGAGGGTGCCAATTTCGCGGGTGCGCTCAGTGACCGACATTGTCATGGTATTGAAAAGTGCAACAAACACGACCAACGCCATGATGAGCCCCATGATGCCAAAGATGCGATCATAGAGATTTTTAACGTTTTGATAGTAAAACGCACGTTCGTGCCATGGTGTAATCTCTAGTGCCTGAGCTTGCTGGGCGATCAATTGGTTAATGGCTTGCGAGACCACTTCAGTCTGCTCTAAATCAAACAAGAATACAGAGATGGTGCTGACTTTCTCGCTATAAAGTAGGTCTTGTGCACTATCGATATGGACAAACAGTTGGCGTTTATCCATTTCGGGTACGCCAGTTGAATAGATGCCATGCACCTTAAAGTCGTAGGCATTGAGGGCACCATCGGTTGTGGTGGCGAGTAGCGTTACCCAGTCACCAATGGTCACGTTGAGATTGCGTGCCAGATCAACCGCCAACATCACTTCTGGTTCTGCTGGGTCATAGCGAGATGAGCGCAGGTTAGAGAGTGTTTTACCTTGCTGAACATCTAAGAACGGACCTTTCATGTCAAATTCGCGTTCGTTAACGCCATTACCGATATAAATCGCAGATTTATTGCCATTGGAAATCAAACCGGTAAACGCAATATTTGGCTGCACGCCTCGCACGCTATCTAGGGCGATGATCTTTTTCACCAGATCATCGGGTTGCTCTAGACCATTGGAGAGTGGCATCTCTTCGTCTTTTTGAAAGTAATCAGGCGTTGAGATTATTAAATGACCAATGTCACGGGCTGTCGATTCTTTTAGGCTTTGATAGGTGTATAAGCCAAAGCCTCCTGTGGCGGTGAGCGCAAATACAGCAATGCTAATAATCAACATCGACATGGCACTACGGCGTTGATTACGGCGCAAGTTGAGCCATGCAAGTCGCATTGAATCCGGTATCAGTAACGAGATTAACTTGCCCATGAGATCACCTCACTATTTTGTTCAAGCTGATGCAACTTGCCATCGAGGAGCTCAATGGTGCGATCACAACGAGAGGCCATACGTGCATCATGAGTGGCGACCACAAAAGTAGTGTTCATTTCATGACCGAGGTTTTTCATAATATCGATAACTTTATTCGCGGTTTGGCTATCGAGGCTGGCGGTCGGCTCATCGGCAATCACCAATCTTGGTTGATGGACTAACGCTCGCGCAATCGCTACGCGTTGTTGTTGCCCGCCAGATAGGTTATCAGGGCGATGTTGGTGGTAGTCCTCAAGCCCAACGAGTTCGAGCATTTGCGCCGCTTTATAGTGTTGCTCCTTGCGACTAAAGCCATTAAGCAACAGAGGGTAGGCGACGTTCTCCATTGCGTTCATGACAGGAACTAAATTAAAGCGTTGGAAAATAAAGCCTAAACTGGTTCGGCGCAGCATAGCGGCTTGCTTGGCATTTTTGGGAAGTGGAATCCCATCCATACTGACGCTACCTTGGTATTGCATATCCAGCAAACCTAAGATGTTGAGTAGAGTGCTCTTACCGCTTCCTGAGGGGCCGCACAGCGCGACCATTTCGCCGGCTAAAATCTCGCCCGAAACATCTTTGAGTGCGGGGACGGTTTGACTACCCAGTTGGTAATGACGTTCGATGTGGTTGAAAATGAGCATAACGCGTCCCTCAACCTTGGCTTGCGACAAGGCGTTTTGCTGCCTGAGTTTGTGGATTATTCGTATCAAAGTTTTCCATGGTGCTTAACCAAGCTTGTGCTTGAGGCAAATCCTCCGCTCTAATCGCCGCAACGATGCCAGTGTGATAAATCCAAGCTGAAGCGGCAAAAGGTTGCTGAACGAAATTCTCGTCGTTGAGCAGATTAAGGTAGATGTCATAACCACGCTCAAAGTGATTGAACATGTCGGGTAGGGAGGTGTAAGTGACGGCTGCCATTGCCTGCGCTAAATACGCTTCCGGCAAACCTTGGATGCGCTCTTGTTGGTTGATATCTTCAGGTAAGGTATCAAGTAAGCCAATCCCTTTCGCCATGGTGGCTAATCCTTGCTCGGTGTACTTCATTTTGTTCCATGGCATAAAGGCATCACGGCCTTGCAGTGTTTGTGTGCTGCCTAAATAGACCATGGTGAGTGGTTTAGCGCCTTGTTGTTCAATCAGTGCATTGAGTTGGTCGTAGACGGTTTCAACCATGGCTTCATCGCCATCGGCAGCTTGTGAATAGCTGGCTAGAATGTCGGCGGTTGGGTTGGCATAAAGGTGAGCACTGCCAATTGATGTGGCCAGAGCAGCGCTTAAAAGTAAAATTTTGCATGTTGTCATTGCGTGAATCCCTGTCGCTATGTGAATGATGACAGAATAGGCGCAACGACTAAGTGGTGTTGGTCGATGAGATAAACGGTCATTTACCGGGATAAATGGTCAGTGGCTCGGATGAATTGTGATGACAAAAGGTTCGCTCGCTTCGGTAGTGCGCTTGGTATAAAGTGACCGCTCAGTTTAGTGATGAGGTAAATCCTGAGCTGTAGACGTGACCAAAAATACAGGAACATAACTTTTATGAGCGAACTGAATCCTCAGCAAGAAACGGCTCTCGCTACGTTCAAAGCGAATCTTCATCTACCACATGGTGGCTTCTATGCCTTGATTGTCGAGCTGAGTAAAAAGTACCAATTGCCTTTTCAAACGGTGCGCTCTGTCGTGATGAAAGCACAGCGAGGGATTGAGAATAGTATTCGCACTGGGCCTGATACGCTGAGTAAGATTGATATTAGCCAAGCTCATTGGCGGAATGTTATCGATCAAGCACTGCATGATCTTGCCAAAGAGAATACCCAAGTGATGGATGACTTAGCGAACAATCCAAGCTATCAGAAAGCACTAAGCGCAATGTCGCAGATTGATAGTGAAGCGATGCGCGAAGAAGTCCTAGAGTGGTTAATGCAAGCCTACGAGAAAGAAGTGCTTAAACCTTTATTAGCGATGCTAAGAACCTCGCCACTCTATTGGAAATTGATGCTAGCGGAAGAACTTAATCAGATGAATGAAAGTTGTCGGTCTCAATTTCATGAGTATCCGCAGCACGTTGAAGCGGCCGCACATCTATTTGATTTAGATAAAAAAGTCAGATCAATGACCTTTTAAAAGAATAGAAGTATTTAGAAATCCCTCGATTTATCGAGGGATTTTTTTGTGATGAAGAAAATCACGAGTGCGTCTCATGCTGGTTTATGTATCGTGAGAAAGGATAACGGTACATAACCGCTTTATGGGAAGATCTAGGATGATTGACAACAATAGATATTAGAAATGTGACAAGGAAAGGTTAACGTGCAAAATAGTAAGTTTAAAGACGGTTTAAAAATGGTGGCGTTCACGGTTGCTGGACTGGTGATCTTCAATGTCATGGCCGTGATGATGGGGTTTGTGACTTTTTATCTTTGTGAGGATGTCTTCAACATCTACGGTGATGAGGCCCCTATAGGCAGCGCCGCGTTTATTGCGGGGATTGTTTGCGTGCTGTTTCTTAGTGGTAGGGTCGCGGCACTTTACAAGCAGGCTGCATCAGTGCAAACGTTGTTTCTATCAACCTCATTGCTTTATCTCGCCATAATTTTAATTGTTCGTCATATTGTTATTTCCTTCGGTTTTGATCAGTTGGTCAATACGATTGTTGTCGCTCAATTGTTGGTATATTTGTTTTTGATTTTCTATATCAATTTAAAATACAGTAAAAAGAAAACCGCCAATGTCGAGTTAAGCGCTGAATAAGGCGGTCGTTCTATTGTCTTGTTAGTGAGATGGAAAATCCCTCGATTTAATCGAGGGATTTTTTAATAAATGGCTGTACTCTGATTGATATGATTATTGATCAATCGTAAACGTAAAGAATTGGCTGGTACCGTTATCATTATCACTCACGATATAGCCCGTAGCCTCGTTACCATTTTGTGTGTCTACAGCGATTGACTCCGCTTTTGTCATAAGCATTTGTCCGTCTTGTTCAATCGCTTGACTGTAAGGTGCTAAATTGAGGGTGGTTTGGTTATTGAGAGCATTTATAGGCAATACACCAACAAAGCTACCTTGAATAGCACCGTCGTTGACACTGCTTTGGTTGTTGCCTTCCACAGAAGCGGTAAAGACTAGGCTATTAGTACCTGGCCAGTAATCCGCACCGGAGAAACAGGCTTGCACGCCATTGATGGTAGGTAGTTGTGCTTGAACTACATCCAAAGAAGGAATAGTGGTCGCTTTACCTTGTAGGAAGTTCAACATGTCCGCAGTTTTCATCATGAAGATTGCATTTTTTCCTTCATTACCGCGGTTGAAGATATAGGTTTCATCGGCTGAATTAGCGATACCTTCAATGTTGATTTTTTCGTTTACCGTGAAGCCCGCAGCTTGGTGCAAGTCTGCGTAAAATTTAGACAATGATAGTTTGATGTTATCACCGCCATTCGCTGGGATTAGGTAAGCATTTTCACGTAGCTCTTTTTTGCTACCAGAGCCAACAACAAAGTAGTAAGGCTGATTGTTGTAGTTCAATAGCGTCATTGCCTCAAAATCTGGTTTAGTTTTGTGGTCAATGCGGTTGTCTTTGTTGACTGGGTAGCTGTCAATGAGTGTGGTGCTATCAATGGTGAAGTCTTGATCGACATCGAATAGCCATGGTGAGTCATCACCAGAGACGATAATGTCATCATCGTTAACGACCATTGCCGAGCCTGAAGGTAGATTTTGGTTAATGGTTGAGTTTGCAATCGCAAAATCAAACTGTTCAGATTGTGCTGGTGTTTGTGAACAACCACTAACGAAAATCGCAATCGCACTTAGAAGGCCAACAGTGGCGTAGTTTCTTGTTTTTGTTTTCATTTCAATACCTACATTCGTGAAATGGTGTGAGCGAGTCGAATGTATACCCAGTGAATCACTTAGGAAGCAGTGAAAACATAGATTTTGTCGATTATATTGCTTTACATAATGACTCATTCAGCAACGATAGATTGAGTTATTTGGGCAATAAATGCTTTGGTGGATTAATAATTGGAGTCATGAATAGCGGTTAATCCAACATGAAAAAATGTAGAGTTGCAGCCCATCTTCATAGACAGAACCAGCTTAGGCATTAGCGAAATATTTCAGCCCAGCGCAAATTAATGGCACCTATGAGCTATATTAGGTTTAAATATTTTGTGCAGTGCTTGTAAGGTAAAATTACGATGACTGGGTATCTAATGACCACGTCACGGTACGATAGATAAACGCGGAGGAATACGTGATGGATATTGAAGTGTTGAGAGCGTTTTTTGGTTGGTGTTCAGTGCTAAATTTGCTGGTGTTAATCGTGGCGGGTTTTTCATTGTTCAATGGTCAAGAGCGTATTATGAGTATCCACCGTCAATTTATCGCTTTATCTGATGATGAATTAAAAGCGCAGTATTTTCGTTACCTAGCAACCTATAAGCTGTTAATTTTAGTGTTTAATGTCGTGCCTTATGTGACGCTATACATTATCGCTTAGGATTGAATATTTACTATTCGGTAGCAGTGGGGCCGTCGCCCCACTGCTAATTCTTATTAGTTTTTCTTTTCGAAACAAACCGTTAGCTCAGTGGTTGATTTGTTGTCAGTTGTGTATTCTGACGTATAAACCATTGTCCAACCATCATAAGCCGCAAGTTCTTCGTTGGTATCTGAAGACCCAGTTTCCACTGTTACGCAACGAAACATTTTTTCTGAGTTAGTCGCGTCAAAATCACGCATTTGGCTGGTCACGTTAGCACCAGAACAAGCCGTTAACATAACAGCGATGATTGAAGCGAATAAGCCTTTGTACATAGTGTGTAAATCCATAGAGTTATATTTCGGCTGCGAAGTTAATGGAATGGCACTCTGTAAGCAAGAAAATTATTGAAAATAGTAAGTTAGCTTGAGCGCAATCCATTGCGTTCAAGCTGTTTTTGTTTGAAAAGAATCAGTGTGTTTTTGCACAAGCAGGATAAAGTAACAGTGCAAATGTGGCTTTATTCGCTAACAATACGATTGTCACCGCAACTAAACGCAATGATTTGGCTAATGTGAGTGAGGCTACGCCCACTTTGTTGCTGCCAATGCATAAATGCTTGATTGCATTGGCTAAGGGAACGCTTAGTATCTCGACCGCCTTCGATGATCTTGTAGCTACGTAAATACGCTTCCACATCACTGGATAAAATAAAGGTATCCACTCCCATTTGGCGCAATGCATAAGGGCCGGTGTTGCCACCCAAACGTTGGCCATTTTTCTTCAAGTAAAGCCATAGGTCGGTGAGGTTTTCAGCTGGCCAGTTCGCAATCATCTTGCCCAGTGAGCCATGTTCAATACGCGCCTCGTGAATCATTTGCGCGTTGGCAGCAATCGACATCACTTTACCATGGTGACGAATAATACGTTTGTCGCTTGCTTTTGCTTCCCATTGCTCGTCAGAGAGCATGAGTAATGGTTCGATCTTAAAACCAAAAAAGAGCTCTTCAAAATTAGGCCATTTATTGCGCACTACTTTCCACGCCATACCGCATTGAAATACCTTCATTGAAAAGGCAGAGAGCCAGCGGTCATCGCTAATCGCCCCGATCTCTTCGCGGCTGAGAGGCGTGGACAGCAGAGCTTCAAGCGCTTGCTCACCGCCTTTACGTTCCGCAGCGCGTTGGTAGATAGCTGTGAAGTGTTCTAAGTTCATCGCTTCAATCGACATGGTGTGAATCCTAATAAAAAAAGCCAGAACATGAGCTCTGGCTAGTGGAGTGTAGGGAAAATGGCGAGTGTAACGCCTATAGCGTCAGTAGGTAGTTAACCAACTGGTTGTACTCGGCGTAACTAGTGATCTTATTCGCGACAACGATGTACTTGTCATTCACCACCACCGCAGGTACACCGCGTAGTGTGCTGTTGGTGAATTTTTCATCGTATTCTTTTAGCTTGGCTTCTACCGCTTTGCTGTTGTAAGCCAAATCGAACGCGTTAGCACTAACACCTTTATCGATGAATAACTGGCGGATTTCCGCTTCACTTTGAGGCGCTTTACGCAAAATATGGATTTGTTCGAACATCGCAGGAACCATGCGATCTTCTACCTGCAGTACCACCATGGTGGCATACGCTTTCACCATCGAAGATGCCATTGGGCCACCCATAAAGCCGACATGCACTTTTTCGAACGTCACATCGTCCGCCAGCGCTGGTTTTAAGTTCTTCACGATCGATTCAAACTTGTAGCAGTGTGGGCAATAAAATGAAAAGTATTCAGTGACGGTGGGAGTGTCGGCTTTTGGCCCGTCGATAACCGTGTAGTAGTCGCCTTCAGTAAAGGTCGGTTTTGGTTGGTCGGCAGTGGCGGCTTGTACTGAAAATGCCATCATCAATGAGGCGAAAAGTGCAAAAATCTTGTTCATATTCTTATTTCCTAATGGTGTCGCTTTAAACGTAATACGCGTGCATACCGCACGAGGGCGATCGTTTGATCGGATTAACGAGGTCTAGAATTAGGATATCGGAGGACGAAAAAGTGTTTGGGTTCGGCTAATCGCTTTACCTACAACATCATGCCCGATCGGCGCAATAGCAGAGGGGGAAAGTTGTAATGCGTAATTGAGCGGCTCAAAAGGCATTTTCATCACGCAAAATGACGAACAGCTTTGATGCTCAACCTTAGCATGATGATCGAGGTTAGCTGAGCGATTGCTATCAGAACATTCGACCGCAGAAACCGCGGCTTGATTATGATGAATATTATAGTTGGTTTGATCAGGAAGGGCAGCACTGGCTTGTACGGAATTAAACGCGCTCAGCCATAGCAGGCAAAAAGCACTGAATAGAGCGACCAGTAATTGACGATTTGTTTGTGGCATCAATGGGCTACCTATTTCCTCATTGCTGATCATCTTACCCCAAGCTTGATTGAGAGGGTAGTGTTAAAAAATGCCCCCAAGCTGGAACAGCAAGAGGGCAGTTATCGCTTTAAAACTAAATGTGTCGTACTGATGTTAGGCGAACAACGGCAATATTAGCTTTTTACCAGTGTTAATCCGTGAGGCAGTGCGTCACCAAAGATACGTTTAGATTCACTCGCTGACAGCTCTTTGACTTCGGCAACTAACTCTAACCATGAATCTGGTACTTTGCTCTGTTTCAACTTATCGAGTACTTGCTGACGATAATCCTCAGAGATATCAAATTGACGATCCCCAGTTTTACGACAGATCATCACAGTAGCAAAAGCTACCATCGGCTCTTTCTGCCAATCTTGTTCAAGTAACTTAGGCAACCACTGTTCAGCTTGCTCACGGCTAACCACATTATGTTGGCTGCCATACAAAGGGGTACGAGAAGCAAGACGCCCCAAAGCCCACCAGTGTGCTTGTTGATATTGATTGTGGTTAATCGCTTTACTTAGGAACCAAGTGCTCAACAGCACCTTATCTTCAACATCCAGTTGTTCAAGTGACGCGGATAGACGCACCATAGATTCATAACCCATCTCTTGGGCGGTTTTAGCCGATTGAGGGTTCTTCATCGCTCCAGGATGCAAGTATTTGGCGATGTCAGCCAAGATGGTTTCTTGTTGTTCTTGGTTCAAGCCACCAGCAATACGACGCCAGAATACCCACCAATCGGTCCAGCCTTGGTGATTCTTAAACTGGATCCCCTGTTGGTATAAGCTCCATACTTGCTCAATTCGCCAGCCATCAGTGGCATCACCAAAGCCGGGACGCAGAGCAAAACCGGCCAGACGCAGCCAGTTTTTCTCGTGTTGCTCAGAACGACGACGGCGCTTACGACCAGTCGCAAAGGCATCGAATAACTGACGAAGAGTGGTGAAATCCCAATCATCTCGTGGCCCAAGGCGCTTTTCTAACCCTTTCGCGAGCGTTTTTATTTCGTTACCTTCGGCGCTTTTCTTATTGGCGCTATAGATGCGACTGACAAGCTCTTTACACTCTTCTAAGCGAGGATGGATATTTTGCTCTTGCTGGTCGGTTTGTTGGTTGCGAACTTCAAATTCTAGCGCCCAACGTTTGTTGTCATCTTGGCTAGATACGCACTCCATTTTCAACGTGCCGACTTCAGTCAATTGACAGGCGAGCAACACTTCCACGCGCTCTTTTTGGTTGGCTTGCAGCTCCGCTCCCTCACTATCAAGGGTTGAAATATACGGCGGAAGTGGCTGGAAGAGATCCGGATCCACATCCACCATCATGCCATTTTGTACCGTGGTGTGATTGTGCAAGGTATCGTGAGTTGAGGTGAGTAAGTTAAAGCGTACCGGTTCACCCAGAGTGAGTGAAAATCGGCGACCACTCAAACGGATTTCTTGGCCTTCCTCTGTCCCTTTGGCAAGTAGGCATAAGGCTTTGCCAAGTTTGTTTTTTTCTTGTAGATGCAAGAAGTAAGAACGGGCAACACCACCACCAATTTTTAATTGTGCACCACGTCGAGCCTTACCAAAGGCGACTGCGCCTAGCGCTACTGACCAATCTGGGTGTGGGTTATCTAATACGGTGATCTGGCCACCGCGCCAGTTTTCTAATAGCGTGGTGACTCGTTCGGTGATCAATTCACTATTGAAGACACCGCCGTTAAGCAGTAAAGCAACCGGAATCGCATTTTGTGTTTCGTCTAACCCTAATGCTGCTCGTGAGACTTGTTGGTGTTGAGTTAAAAATTCGGCAACGTGCTTACTGACGGCAGGATCAGCAACGTATGGCAGGCCAAATTCAACCACAGCGCTGCGGCGCTTGTCTGGCAGTTCGCTAAATTCGCTGATTGGGAAGAAACCATCTAACGCAATTTGATGTACTTCTTGTTTGCTTAAATCAATACTTTTAGTGCCGCCGAGTAGTCGAGAGCCGCTGCCTAGCATGGTGATTTTTACCTGCTCAGGTGCGTTAGCTGATAATAGGCTCTCTTTTGCTGCTCGCGTTTGTTGGATCAACTTGGTTAGGCTCGCCGCGTTGAGTTTTTTGTTTTGGCTTGATTGGGCAAAGCGCGTTTCGGCTAAATGCGCTAAAGCTAAATCAAGGTTATCACCACCCAGCATTAGGTGCTCGCCAACCCCAATACGATCGAGCGCTAATTCGTCAGTGTTGCCATTCTCTGAGGTAAAGCGAGCTTCAATCAAGCTCAAGTCAGTAGTACCACCGCCAACATCACACACGAGAATCAATGGCAGTGATTTGAGCTCTTGTGCTGCGGTTTGTTGATGACGGGCATACCAGTCGTAACAAACGGCTTGTGGTTCTTCAAGCAGCACAATGTTAGTCAGGCCAGCCAGTTCAGCGGCTTCTAAGGTCAGCTTGCGTGCCGTTTCATCGAATGAGGCAGGTACGGTGACCACAACGTCTTGATCTTCGAGCTTATTACTAGGGTTACGGTAGTTCCATGCTTGACGGATATGGTTGAGGTAGCTGGCACTGGCGATCAGCGGTGAGACTTTTTCAACATCACTCGCACCCGCCCAAGGCAAGATCTCCGAACGGCGGTCAACCGCTTGATGCGACAGCCAGCTTTTGGCGCTAGAAACCTGTCGACCTTCTACTTTTGCCCCCAGTTCGCGTGCCCATTCGCCGATGATGATGTTGTTACTGTCACCAGGAACCGCTTCATTTTGCCATGGTAGAGTAAGATCATTGGCAGAAACTTGTCCTGCCGCAGGGTGATAACGGAATGAGGGTAAAAGAGGTTTGCGTACGACTTCACCTGCACCGATCAACTGGTCTATTTCAAATAGGGAAACTTGGGATTGTTCAAGGTTGTCGGTGATTTCACAGTAAGCCACCACAGTATTGGTGGTGCCTAAATCAATACCAACAAGAAAACGAGGAGATGCCATACAAACCTTCTGCTGCTTATGAGGTGACGGATTATTATTGTTGTTGTTCTCGAAAAGAAGGTACGACTGAATCGAGAATCTTGCCACTGCAGTTAAAAATAGAATTCCCTAACTTGCTCGTACCCCGCGCTAGGGAAGGACATAACGATATAATTACGGCATCCATTTGGATGCCGTTTGACTCACGAGTTATTCTTCTTCGCTTGCTGCGTCTGCGTCACTGTTCGCATCTTCGCGCACATCGAATTCAACATGCCATTTCTGGCCATTGTCGGCGGCGATCGCCTCAAGATAAAGCGTGCCAAGTTCAGTGACGCGAGAGGCTAGGGTTACGGGTACCACTTCACCTTCACGGCGGCCTTCAGAAACCGGTAGCGTGACTTGAATTTCAGGTAGCTCTTCTAGTTCTTCTGGTGCCCAGTAATCTAAGTGAGTACCTGCGATATCGTCACGACGTACTGTTGAACCAAAGAACTGGAAGTTAACCGGTTGGCCGATAATCAAACCAAATGGTTGGCTTGGAACATCAACACTTGAACCTTCTTCCATACCAAATGGAGCAACACAAAGTGCTTCCATTGGTGGGGCCATACCCGGAATCGCTGGCATCGCGCTTTCAATGCCAACATAGTAGCTTGATGCGATACCACCGCGGATACGCACACCTTGGCCACGACGAACTGAGCCGTAGTATGATGCGCCACTTGCTACCGCAAGATCGAGATCCGTACCGGTTAAACGGGTTGGTAGCTCCGCGTCTGCTTCAATGAGCCACTCACCAATGGTCTCTTCTAAACGATTAGACAATAGGGTTGATTTCAACACACCGCCGTTAAACAGTAATGCCGTTGGTTTGATGAAATCCGCAGACACGGTTTCGCCACCCATGCCTGGCATGCCAGCAAATGGGTTGTATTCTTGTGCTGGCGTTGACGCGCCACCATTTCCTGAAACAGCAAGGGCATTCGCTTGTTTAGACAAGAATGCTGCGATATGACGAGTGATGCCCGCATCTTGTGCGTAAGGCAGACCCATTTGAGTCAATGCGCCACGGTTACGTTGTACCGGGTGCTCAGTTACCGCGACTTTCGGGAAGAAGCCATCAACCAGAGTTTGTTGGACTTCTTGCTGCGTCAACTCAGTTTTCAGTGTTGCGCCAAGCAATTTAGAACCACGGCTTGGGACCACGATCGGTACCGCTTGCAGTTCAGCATCGTTAAGCAACGCTTCTTTTGCATCGCGACAAGCGTGAGTCATGGCTTGAACTTGCCATGGCTGTAGCTCTTTGCCTTCTTGGGCCAGCTTCATTTTTAGGCGGTAAGCAAGCGCGAGATCCATGTTGTCACCACCAAGTAGGATGTGTTCACCTACAGCGATGCGGTTGAGCGTTAGGTTGCCATCTTCTTCAGTCACTTCAACTAAAGAAAGGTCAGTTGTACCACCACCAATATCGACCACCAGTACGATGTCACCCACCGTTACTTGATCGCGCCATGCATCGTTACTGTTATCAATCCAGTTATACAATGCTGCTTGTGGTTCTTCTAGCAAGGTGAGATGTGTCAAGCCAACGTTACGCGCCGCTTCTGCGGTTAGATCACGCGCAGCAGGATCAAACGAAGCAGGAACCGTAATGGTCACATCTTGCTCTTGCAGTGGTGCATTTGGATGAGTGTGGTTCCATGCCGCGGTTAGGTGCTCTAGATACAACTCGGTAGCACGCAGTGGCGATACTTTTTCCACTTCTTCTGGACTACCAGCTGGTAAGAAAGCATCACGACGGTTTACACCAGCATGGCAAAGCCATGATTTTGCACTCGCAATCAAACGAATTGGGGTTTTCGCACCTAAGTTACGTGCAATGGCACCCACTAATGCTTTAGGTTCACTTGACCAAGGTAACACACGTGATGCGCTATCCATCTCGTTTTCGTGTGGTTGGTATAGGAATGAGCCAAGCTGATCACGGGTTTCTACCATGCCTGGCGCGGTCAGTTGAGCGATTGGCATCACTTCAACTTTGGCGTTTTCATCGCGGGTATCTAGGTATGACAGTACGCAGTGAGTGGTACCTAAGTCGATACCGACACTGAATGCAGGTTGGCTGCTTTCTAGTAGCGTAGCGTCTGTAGACTGGCTTTGTTGGTGTTCCATTACAGCTCTACCTCAGCTGGTGCAATCACTGATGCATTGTAGTTCTCAGCCAGTTTAGGCAGGGTCATGTCAGTTGCTTTCCAACCTTTATGTACCAATGTACCGCTAAATGGTGCTTGACCTGTTACATTACCTGTTAGGCGAATCTCTTGAGGGTTGAAGCCAGCTTCAACGGTAACGCGAGTTTCTTCATCTTCGTTACGGATGTGCTCAAGCGTTACGTAGTCAGCCAATACTTTCTGACCGCCAGTGTGAATAACACGTGCAGCCGCGCCCACTTCTTCATCTGAGAATGAAGTCAGGTCTTCTTTCAGGAAGTCAATTAAGCGCGCTTCTTGTTGCATGATAGAAAGCAGTTGCATCGCTGAGTCGGTTGATGCAGTGGCAAGCTTAGATTCAACTTCAACTACTTTCTCAATCACTTTTTCAACTTCGACAATTTTTTCAACTTCAACGATCTTTTCGACCGGTTTTTCAACCTCAACGATTTTCTCAACTGGTTTTTCGATCACTTTCTCAATCACTTTAGATTTACGCGATACCGCAATCAGAAGTAATAGGATGCTAGAAACCGCAAGGCCAGCATGCAGCATGTCAAAGGTGTGAGGAATCATTTGTAAATCGAACGTCATGACAATTCTCTTATAGGTTTCAGTTCAAGTTCCGCATGATACGGCCCTTGGGGTAATCTCAAATAAATTGGGATGAATGTTATCACATTCAAGTATGGATGCTTGTAGAAAACGCTTGTAAAGCATTATAGACCTTACTGGTTGGTCTGTTTTTGAGCAGCTTTTTGTGCCTGTCAGAAAAATCGGACTCTAATCTAATGAAAAAGGCTGATAAGTGCGCAAGAAAAGTTTTAGTCCTAACGGGGGAAGGAGTAGTATGAAGGGACTAGAACGATAAAATAAATGATTGAATGATTTTAACGCTTGAGAAAAAATGGCTCTATCCATTAATCACCTTTACCGTGACGGCGCTGATTGCGTTGTGTGTGGGGTATTTTTCTTACTTGTCCCAGCAGCGCTATAGCCAGACAATATTTGAGAACTTAGCTGAGCGACAAACCGAAGTTTTGGCTGAGTTTATTGGCAGTGATCTTGACCACATTGGTGCGGGAGCCAATTTCTTTCACGCAACAGATCGTGATGAATGGGATCACTTTCCTATTTTCGCTCGACAAGTGGTAGGTGCTTCGCAAACGCTGGTCACTTTGCAGTGGATGGAGCGAGTCGAAGAAGCGCAAGTCGATCAGTTTGTTGCCAATGCCCGTCTTCAATACCCTAATTATCAAATCTATACGATTCCGAAAGGTGGCGAGAAAACCCTCGGTTACATCATGCCTGCCGAAGCGCCTATTTTTGCTGCGCGTGATATCTACCCTCGCAATGCCAGCAACGAAAGTGTATTGGGCTTTTATTCCTCACGTCCGCGCTTCCAATTGGTGGTGGACAATATGCGCATTCACCATAAACCAAGCTTGTCAGATAAAGTTCGCCTAATTCAAGATGGCCTCGACAGTAGCTTAGAACGCGATGGTATCTTGGTGTATCACCCGGTGTTTGATATGGAGACGAATCAGTGCTTGATTGGTGTTGTGATAGGTGTCATCCGCACCTCACACTATTTTGAAGGTTTAATGGTGCGCACCGCGGCAGAGCAAAAACTTGAAGTGAAAGTGGTCGATCTTGGTTTCGATGCCGAAGATGATCCGGTGTTATTTGAGAGCGATAACTGGGCGACGACGGATGGGTTAGAAGTACGCAAAGTGTTGGACTTACCTAACCGCCAATGGGCAATCTATTTCAGACTTGGTGATAAAGTAACCGTCAATGACCTGTTGATCGTGCATGGCATTCTTTTTGGTGGTTTTGTGATTGCTTGTCTGCTGAGCTATATCGCGTATCTGCAAGTGAGAGCCAAATCTAACCTAGAGCATCAATTAGCTCAGCGCACCAAAGAACTACAGTTTTTGGTTGAGCATGATTCATTGACAGGGCTTTATAGTCGCCATGCGTTTAACCAATTTATTGCAGCAATGGTGGAAGAAGATCGTCGGTTTACCCTGATTAGTTTTGATGTCGATAAATTTAAGTTGGTTAACGACAACTTCGGCCACGCAGGTGGCGACAAAATGTTGATTCATGTTGCTCGCACGGTCGAGCAGTGCTTAGAGCCGGGCGATATCTTTATTCGCCTTGGTGGCGATGAGTTCGGCATTATTAGTAATGTGATTGAACGAGATAAGCTGCACACTTATCTCAATCATATTTGTTCCACGGTATTTACCAGTAACATCCAGATAGCTGGTCAGGCAGTTTGCTGTTCTTTAAGTATTGGCGCGGCGATTCGAGAGCATGATTCGGTCGAGCAACTGATTCACTCTGCTGATGCACAAATGTATAAAAGTAAAAATGCTGGTAGAAATACAGTATCGATTGCTGAATAACTCAGCGAACAGCACTTGAGTTGTGATGGGTTACTTGGGTTAGCGTGAGCTTTACGGTAGAATTTCGCGCTTTAGTTATCTCTTGTTGGGCGAGTCATGAATCATAATCGTATCGTTTGTTTTGACCTAGAAATGTGCTGCTGGAATATCGATGGCGTCGGCACGACTGGCGAAATTATCGAGATCGGCTTGGCAGAGATTGATTTGGTTAAAGGCGAGATCGTCAAGCGTGCTCAGTATTACGTTAAGCCCGAGCACGATGAAGTTTCCTTATTTTGTGCAGAGTTAACGGGCATCACGCCACGTAAAGTGGAAAAACAAGGACGACCATTAGCGGAAGTGATCAAATCGATGATCAAGAATTTTGGCGGCAACAACAAAATTTACGCTGCATGGGGACGTGATGATTTGGTGTTAGCAAAAGAGTGCGCGGACAAAGGCATTGAAATGCCGTTTAAAGAGTATGTGAACCTCGCCACTATTTACCGCATTCAAAATCGTTTAAAAGAAAAACGTATTGGCCACAAGGCCGCGCAAGAAGCGAAAGGCATTGAGTGGGAGGGCCGTCAGCATTCTGGTTATGTTGATGCCTACAACTTGGCGAAACTGGCGCTAACCATGCTGTAATCAATGTTCATACTGGTTGAAAGCGAGCTTATAAGCTCGCTTTTTTGTAATCTGATGTCGTGCTAGGCCGATTCACCATGCTATTTGTTCTGATCGGTCACCGAGATTTTTGCGCGAATGAAATCACGATGGTCAACATAGAGTAGCTCGGCTGATTTACGAATCACCGCATCTTCTTGTGGGTCGATTTCCCCATCGGCATGGGCCACTTCCCACATGGCTTTGATCAAGTTATAGCGTGTCTCTTGGCTTAACTCTCGCAATTGGGTGGTGAACTCATACAAAGAGGCGGCGTCTTTTACTTTGGCTTCTGCACGGCTTAGCAAGATTTGAGCTTGCGTTGCATCGAGCCCCAGCAGACGGGCAATCAGTTGTTGCTTTGCTTCTACTTCACTTTGCTCTATTTGGTGATCAGCACCCGCCACTTCGCACAATAAGCAGGCAATGGCCAAGTTTGGGTCGGCTTTATTTTGGTTGCTAAGGTCATGACCTTCTAAGAGTTGTTTAAATAGTTTACTGATTGAATTGAGCATCTTCATTGCCTTGCTTGGTTCTGTTGTGACTGATTTTAGAGCGTTTCGAGTTCTTTTGTACCTATCGCACTTTTGCAGCGTTTTGGTTTTTCTTTATCGCTCTCGTTTGATCGTACTCTCTTTTTATAGATAGTGGCTTTCCATTCAGATCACAAGCTTTCTTGGTCGGTTGGTGGAAAACGAACCGTTTTACCTTCAGCGGTTAAAATCGCAATTTCACTGGGTTTGCCGTGGCTATCGAGCTTTAATTCACCCACTGCGCTGGCATTGACCAAGCGGCGAGAGCCTTTGATATCAGGGTCGCGCTTAAACACTTTCAACCGTTTACGCTTGGTAAAAAAGTTTAATGGCGAGCGTGGCGAATAAAGCGCTCGGTCAAAGCGGTCACAAATCGCTAATAACGGCTCTGGGAATTGGTTTTTAAACCCGCTACAGGTGATTTGGTAGATGTTTGGGCTCGACTTTCTGAATCTTAGTTTGATGTCGTAGGCGAATGAATAGTGCACATCTCCCGACAAAATAACGAAATTAGTTGGTGTCTTAGTGTGAGTAAAAATACTCAGCAAGGTATTGGCACTGCCGGGGTGAGCCATCCAGTTTTCTGCATCGATTAAAAGCGGCTGGCCCAATAAGGTCATGCTTTTTTGTAATGCTTCGATGAATTTCACGCCGAACATTGGCGCTGCCGAAATCACGATCACCTTGTCTTGATGCATGAGTTGCTGCTGAAACTCGATCAGAGCTTCCCAATCCATTAGTCCGGATGGTTTGTTCATGCGTGATTCTGAGCGCCAGCGGCGGGTACGTGTATCCAACACCACGACTTTTGGTGAGCTATGAATGGTGTAGTGCCACTGTTCAAAGCTATACAGGTATTGAATTAGGTCATCTTGCGCTTGTGCTTGTTCACTAGCACTGAATCGCTGCGCTAAGGTAAGCAACTCTGTTGGAAAGCTATCGGGTTCATTTCCCCAACCCTGACATAACCAGTAGCTGATCAAACCATTCCCGATGATACGTTTGGCAAACACATTATCGTAGGCCGCTTTTTCCCAACCAACGGTGAGGTTCCAATCATCGGTAACATCGTGATCATCGAAAATCATGTAAGTGGGAATGTGGGCAATTAAGCGCCGTATGTGGCTTAAACCTGCAACAAATTGTTCAATATGTTTTTTTTCTTGGTGCCATTGTTTGATGTCCACTGCCGCCAATCGGTTTCCTGCGTGTTGAAAATCCTGTTCTGCTAACCGATTAAGATTAACGTGCGACCAAAGCGTCGGTGACCAAACCAATAAATACATCGCGATGAATTCGCCAAAGCTAATCAGATGGTTTTCGCACTCACGTGAACTGAATATTGGGCTGTATTTGGCGTGTAGCCAACGGTTGAGCCAGTGGCTGTGGTCAAGATAACTTGGCAGAAGTCGGTCGCGTTGATAGTAGCAATTTGGGTGTTCAAACAGTGCTTGGCTGGTTTGGATTGGAGCATCGACGAAACGTTCTTGTTTGAGACCGAGTAGATCACAGACCTGATGAATCGCATCCAGCATTGGGCCTGCAACGTGATCAGCGTAGATCTGATCGCCACTCATCATCAATAGGTCGGGACGTTCTTCAAGCGCTTGGGTTGATACTTTTAAGTCCGCTTGAACTAAGGCATCTTTACTCGCGTTATGAGGATTACGGCACGAGCCATGGAGCAAATAATCGGCTTGGGTGCTGATGCGGAAAGTGGGCCTAATCTCATCCTCATAGAGTAAGTCAGGCATCAATTCAGCAAGGCTACCTTGTGAGGTCTTCAGGTCGTAGCTTAAGGCGACATTCGCCGGAAACGTCCCTTTGAATTGAGCACAAACGACATAGGCGTGTTCACCGACTTTCAATGACTGGCAGTCGCTAAGCGGGGCTTGATAAATGAGCGCGTTGTCAGCGTCAGCATAGAGCTGAAACTCACCGGAAACCGGTTGACTGGTTACATACCACAGCACCAATTCTGACGGTGTGGTTTTTCTCAAAATAGGGCCGGCTAGAATAAGCGGCAAAGATTGGGTGTCGCTCATAGGGTATTCGATGATATGGTCTCGTTTAGTTATTCGCTGACAGGCTATTCGCTGACTGATTCTTCAAATGCTTGTTGTTCATATTCAGCGCTTTCTAGAATTTCAATTACTTCGCCGCTGCTTTGTTCGTGGCCGATGAGAAATAGCGCCAAGAGCGCATCAGCTTTACTGCTGTTATCGGAATCTTCAGCAATAATTTGCTCAAACCGCTGACGAATCATGTCAATTTCATGATCGACGAAGCCGCGAGCTTCTTCACCTTGAATATCTTCGGGTGCATTGTCAAACTGTAAAAACAGCATATCGTCTACCGTTGAAGTAGCGACTAATTGCTCTGGTAACCATTCATCACCTGTGACGACATTTAAGTCGCAATCGGCGGGAAGGGCATTAAGTACATTCTTGAGTTCAGAAACTTTCACAATTTTTAGCATCGAGAGATCGTATCATTCTATTTTAACGGCGAATGTCAGTGAAACATAAGAGCAAAGTCGCTGATCTGGGTAAATTAATTTTCTTTTGGTTAAAAAAATGACAATTCACAACCGGCTACCAATTTTTATCGCAATAATCAGCTCCAGTTTCACCTCTCTGGTGCTGGCGAAACAAGCAGAACCGATCGCAGAACAAGATTGGGGGTTGGCGGCAATGTATCGTATTGCCAGTGTGCCATTTGCAACCGAAAGTGGCGATCAAACGGTAGGGACCTTTGTTCCCTTAATGTATTTCAGCAACGATTGGGTCTTTATTGACGGTCTTGAAGGGGGCGTTCACCTGACTCAATGGCAAGATGATAGCTTGCAGTTGAATGCGTTAACGCGGATGCGTTTTGTGGATATTCCCGCTTCTATTCAAAACGCTAACCAAGGCGATAGCGCCGATTTTGGTTTGCAACTACGCCAATCATTGAATGATGAATGGCATCTAGACTGGGAAGTCATGAGCGATGAAGACTTTCGCTTTCATACTAACCTTCGTGCCAGTGCCGAATATCAATGGGGCGACTGGAACCTCAAACCAAGTGCAACATTGCGTTATAAAGACGCCGATTTTAATAGTCAATACTATGCATTTAGTGAGTATACCGCGCAAAAAATCGGTGCGGGAGTGGATGTTAATATCGGCGTTGATGCTCGCTATCATGTTGCCTCAAATTTGTATTTACTCGGTTCGACTAGCATCACGCGTTTAGATCATAACGCTTATCATGCCCAAGCGGTGGAAGAGCGTTATCAGGGAGAAGTGTTTGTTGGGTTTGGCTTTTTTAATGACAGCAGTGCGCCTAAAAAAACACAGTTAACCAATTCACGTTATTTAAGAGTGGCGCATGGGTGGGCGACGCCGTCTAATATTGGCGATATCTTTGCCCTTAACCGCGAAAAAGACCCGTACAACAACCAATTGACTTCGTTATTTTATGGCCATCCATTAACCGATGAATTGTTTGGCTACCCAATCGATCTCTATTTTACCCCCGGAATCGTGCATCATTGGTCTTCCGGTGTGCAAAATGCCAGCACTGAATGGGTGGCGGCAATTAAAGCCTATGTGACGGTCGAGTGGCCAACGCGCTGGCGTTTTGGTGTGGCAGAAGGGCTGTCTTACATCGATAACATTAGTTATATCGAACAAAGTGAAATGGACCGAAAAGGCTATACGCCGAGTCATCTACTGAACTACTTGGATTTTTCCTTCGATGTCAATGTGGGTGACTTAGTCAATCAACCTTCATGGCAGCATGTTTGGTTTGGCTACTCCTTGCATCATCGTAGTGCCATTTTTGAAAAAGCCTCTCAGTTTGGCCGCATTAAGGGTGGAAGTAACTACAATACGGTTTATTTACAGTTCGATTTTTAGTCGGTGTTGCAGGCTAATTCCGACTATGTTTATTCAAGCAGAAGGCGAAAAGATTCGCCTTATTGATTTGTTTATTAGCCCAGTCCTCAACGGCAAGTTACTTAGGGCTATTCTGTGATACAATTCGCGCAGTTTTGATAAGTAAAAAGAATAGGACACGCTTTGACCTCGTCACAGCCGAAAAAATCTCAGCCTAGCGAGACCGCAGCGCATGCAAACAATGCCGCGTCTCTGCGTAAGGCCCTTGAACAATGTATGATTCGAGACCGCTTCCGTTTGAGTAAGCGTATTTCTGGTGCAAGCAAAATCAATAAAGAAGCGTCGCGTAATGCGGTGTTCGATGAAATTGCACTGGATATCGCCAAATCAATGATGGAAGTTGAGCAGCGCCATGCGCAGCGAATTACCATTGACTATCCTGAAATCCTGCCTGTTAGCCAAAAGAAAGATGACATTGCCAAAGCGATTGCTGAGCACCAAGTGGTGATCGTTGCTGGTGAAACTGGCTCAGGTAAAACCACTCAGCTACCAAAAATCTGTGCCGAGCTTGGTCGTGGGAAATTTGGTCTGATTGGTCACACTCAACCACGTCGATTGGCGGCACGTTCGGTCGCAAACCGTATTGCTGAAGAAATGCAGACCCAACTGGGTGAGTTTGTCGGCTACAAAGTTCGATTTAACGATCAAATTTCAGAGAATACTCAAATCAAGTTGATGACAGACGGTATTTTGCTGGCTGAAATTCAACACGACCGATTCCTTAATCAGTACGACACCATCATTATCGATGAAGCGCATGAGCGCAGCTTAAACATCGACTTTATTTTAGGCTACCTCAAAGAGTTGTTGCCGCGTCGTCCTGATCTCAAGATCATCATCACCTCTGCAACGATTGACCCTGAGCGTTTCTCAAAACACTTCAGCAATGCACCGATCATTGAAGTTTCTGGCCGCACCTATCCGGTTGACACTCGTTACCGCCCATTAAGTGGTTACGATGATGTCGATCGTGATCAGCTAGAAGGCATCTTTGAAGCGGTCGATGAGCTGTGTGACGAAGGCTTAGGCGACATCTTGATCTTTATGAACGGTGAACGTGAAATTCGCGACACCGCAGATGCACTGAGCAAACGTAACTTAAAGGGCACCGAAATCGTGCCGCTGTACGCTCGATTGTCTGCGAGTGAACAGAACCGTATCTTCCAGCCACATGCTGGTCGTCGAATTGTACTGGCGACCAACGTCGCGGAGACCTCGTTAACCGTTCCGGGTATTAAGTACGTCATCGATCCGGGTACTGCGCGCATTAGTCGTTATAGCTATCGTACCAAAGTTCAGCGCTTGCCGATTGAACCGGTTTCTCAAGCGAGTGCTAACCAGCGTAAAGGTCGTTGTGGTCGTGTTGAAGAAGGTATCTGTATTCGTTTGTATTCAGAAGAGGATTTTAACTCCCGTCCTGAATTTACTGATCCAGAAATCCTTCGCACTAACTTAGCCTCAGTTATCTTGCAGATGACTGCTCTGGGCCTCGGCGATATAGAAGCCTTCCCATTTGTCGAAGCGCCAGATAAACGTAACGTGCAAGATGGTGTACGCCTGCTTGAAGAGCTAGGTGCGCTGAATGGTGATGTTAAAGAGGCTAAAAAACGTCTTACCAATACGGGGCGTCAGCTTGCTCGTTTACCGATTGATCCACGTTTAGCGCGTATGGTGCTTGAAGCGCCAAAGTATGGTGCGCTAAAAGAAGTGATGATCGTTGCAGCAGCACTGTCGATTCAGGATCCGCGCGAACGTCCAAGTGATAAGAAACAATCTTCCGATGATAAGCATCGCCGCTTTTTCCATGAAGATTCTGACTTCCTGACGTTTGTGAACCTGTGGGATTATATTCAAAAGCAGCAGAAAGAGCTGTCAGGTAACCAATTCCGTAAGCAGTGTAAGCTTGATTATCTCAACTACTTACGCGTAAGAGAATGGCAGGATGTTTACTTCCAAATTCACCAATCAATGCGTGAAATGGAGTTTAAGCTTAATTCTGAACCGGCGAATTACCAAAGTGTCCACAGCGCGATTTTAGTTGGTCTTCTTTCGCATATTGGTATCAAAGACCAAGAGAAGAGTGACTATCAAGGTGCGCGTAATGCACGCTTCCACATTTTCCCAGCTTCTGGTTTATTTAAGAAACAGCCGAAGTGGATCATGTCGGCAGAGCTGGTGGAAACCTCGAAGCTTTGGGGACGCATCATTGCTAAGATCCAACCAGAGTGGATTGAGCCGCTAGCCGGACATTTGATTAAGCGCAGCTACAGCGAACCACATTGGTCGAAGAAGCGCGCTGCGGTCATGGCTCACGAAAAAGTGATGTTGTACGGGGTGCCAATCGTGCCAAAACGCTTGGTTAACTACGAGCGTATTGATGCCACTATTAGCCGCGAAATTTTCATTCGTAGCGCGCTGGTGGAAGGAGATTGGGAAACCAAGCACGCCTTCTTCAAACAAAACCGCAAATTACTGCAAGAAGTCGAAGAGCTCGAGCATAAATCACGTCGTCGTGACATCTTGGTCGATGACGACGAGCTGTTTGATTTCTACGATCAGCGTGTTGGCACCGAAGTGGTCTCTGGTCGTCATTTCGATACTTGGTGGAAAAAAGCGTCAAAACAAAACCCTGAACTGCTTAATTTTGAAAAAGAGATGCTGTTCAGAGGGGATGCGAGCCACGTAACCGATTTGGATTATCCGAACTTCTGGTATCAAAATGGCCTCAAGTTGAAGCTGAGCTACCAATTTGAACCGGGTGATGACAACGATGGTGTAACGGTGCACATTCCGTTGCCGATCTTAAACCAGATCGAGATGGCAGGCTTTGACTGGCAGATCCCAGGTCTGCGCCATGAATTGGTGATGAGCTTAATTAAGTCACTACCAAAAACATTGCGTAAGAACTTTGTGCCTGCGCCAAATTACGCTGACGCTTTCCTTGCTCGTGTGACTGCGATGGAAATGCCGCTGCTTGATGCGCTGGAAAAAGAGTTGCGTCGCATGACGGGCGTTGAGTTGTACCGCGAAGATTGGAAACTAGAACAAGTGCCAGAGCATCTGAAGGTGACTTTCCGTGCGGTCGACCATCGTAATCGCAAGCTAAAAGAGCACAAAGACCTGCATGAGCTAAAAGAAAGCCTCAAAGATAAAGTACAAGAAACCTTATCTAAAGTGGCAGACTCAGATATTGAGCAACAAGGTCTGCATACTTGGAGCTTCGGCGAATTGCCTAAAGTTTATCAACAAAAACGTGGCGGCTACGAAGTAAAAGCGTACCCAGCGATTGTTGATAACAAAGACAGTGTTGAGATCAAACTCTACGAAACCGAGCAAGAGCAAGTGGCAGCCATGCGCGCAGGTCAGCGTCGTCTTGTGCTTCTTAACGTACCGTCGCCGGTGAAATACTTGCACTCGAACTTGCCTAATAAATCTAAATTGGGTCTTTACTTTAACCCTTACGGTAAAGTAATGGACTTGATCGATGACTGTATTGCTTGTGGTATTGATAAGTTGATCGAAGAGCAGGGCGGCTTGGTTTGGGAATCAGCTCAGTTTGAAAAGATGAAAGAGCATATTCGTGCAGAGCTCGGTGATACGGTGGTTGATGTTGCTCAGCAGGTAGAAACCATTCTGACCACTGCGTTCAACATCAATAAGAAACTGAAAGGACGTATCGATTTTACCATGGCGTTTGCTTTGTCAGACATCAAGGCGCAAATCGAAGGTTTGATTTTCAAAGGCTTCGCGACCGAATGTGGCTGGAAGCGTCTGCCGGATATTTTACGCTACATGAGAGCGATTGAACGTCGCATGGAAAAACTGCCAATCGATCCAAATAAAGACCGATTACATATGCTAAAAATTGAATCAGTAGTGAGTGATTACAAAGAACTATTGAACAAGATCCCGAAAGGCATGGCGGTACCGGACAACGTTAAAGAAATCCGTTGGATGATAGAAGAGCTACGTGTTAGCTTGTTTGCTCAACAGTTGGGTACGCCGTATCCGGTTTCTGACAAGCGAGTGATCAACGCAATCAACGCTTGTTAACCGACAAAATAGCAAGATAAACCATTAAGCCCACTAGAGAATTTCGCTCTGGTGGGTCTTGTTTTACATACCGTTTGCAAAACGGTATGTAATTTGCATTGTTTTAGCCCAATGGCAGAACTGTCAGAGATCCGGCAGAGCATTGCCGAGCTCACAAAATTATAAGAGAAGGTTAATTATGAAAAAGACATTACTCGCTCTAGCACTTTTAGGTGCATCTGCGACCGCTTCAGCTGATTCATGGATCTACGGTGGCGCGAGCGCAGGCCAAGCGGATTTAGGTAATGAGTCTGCAACTTCATACAATGTTCACGTTGGCACCGGCATTCTACCCTTCATCGGTCTAGAAGCGGGCTACCAGAACTTTGGTGATTTCGGCACAACTCAATACGGTAACAAGCTTATTGGTGATCTTGAAGGTTCTGCGGTTTACTTTGCTGCGAAACCAAGCATCGATTTTGGTCCTCTACACGTTTACGCAAAAGCGGGCGTACACTCATACGAGTTGAAGGGCACTAACTTCAAAGAAGATGAGTACGACACAATGTATGGCATCGGCGCTGAATACTTCGTTATGGGTCCTATTTCTCTAGGCGCGAGCTACAATGTTTTCTCTATGAAAGAAGAAGACGTGAAGAACTTCTCTATCAACGCGACGTTCCACTTCTTGTAATCGACGCGTGGCTCGTTTATAAAACCAGCAATTCCCAAACCCAGCCAATGTGCTGGGTTTTTTTATCCGCCATTTTTGAAATCGATCTGAAAATCGGCGTGCGTACACAGAGGGTTTTATGACCAATGTTAGGCTGTGTTCTTTTATTTAGGAGATCGCCTATGAGATATGGAGGTTTTTGGCGTCGGTCAGCCGCGTCGCTAATTGATGGTTTAGTTTTGTTGCCTTTTACCGCACTGCTAATTTACGCGCAAGGCTTCTCGAAAGAGATGGGTATATGGCTCTCTCTTCCAGCCGCATTACTGTTTTCAAGCTATTACATCATCATGCATTGGCGTTATGGGGCAACCGTTGGTAAGCGCCTATTAAGCTTACGCGTTGTGGATGAATACTATGAGCGAGAAATCAATTTCCGTTCCGCGCTATTACGTGGCAGCTTTTATCTCGTTTTCGCAATGATCTTCAGTTACTGGGAAATTATCGGTTTTCAATCTATCCCTGCTGACCAATATGCCCATTTAGAATGGTATGTACGTGATGAAATCGTGCAGAGTCGGGCGCCAAGCTGGTCGTCTTATGTCATGATTGCGTCTTGTGTGTGGTTTGTGATTTCGTTCTTCACCTTGGTAATGACAGAGAAAAAGCGCACCTTACATGACTATTTGGGCAGCACTGTCGTGGTGAGAGTTTATAAGTAGAATGGCTTGTGAGCGGGAACAAAAAAGCCACTCAATTGAGTGGCTTGTAATATTTTAGCGTTGGTTAGGCTTGCTGTTTCTCAAGCTCAACTTGTTCTGCTACTTCATCTTCAATCAGCGCATCAACGATAACAGCACAAGCCGCATCGCCAGTGATGTTCAGTGCAGTACGAATCATGTCGAAAATACGGTCAAGTGCGAACAACAGTGGTAAACCTTCAATTGGAATACCAGCGGCAAGAAGAACGGCAACCACGAGGAATGATGGACCAGGTACACCAGCTTGACCGACAGCACCAAGCGTTGATGTAACGATGATCGCGATGTAAGCACCCATTCCAAGATCAATATTGAACAGCTGAGCAAAGAAGATAGCGACTAGGCCATAGTAGATTGCATTACCTGACATGTTGATAGTTGCGCCTAATGGCAATACGAAAGAAGCGGTAGAGTTACGTACTTTCAGCTCGTGCTCAACCGTATCCATGGTGACAGGCAGCGTCGCCATTGATGAAGCGGTTGAGAGTGCCACAGCCTGAGGCTTTTTCATCGCACTAATAAATTGCTTCGCTGACGTCTTAGTGAAGACGTGGATCATCGCTGGGTAAACCACAAAGCCGAAGATCAGGATTGCTGCGGTGTAAACAAGGAATAGCTTGAATACCACCATCAGTGCACCAAAACCAAAGGTACCTACAGCTTCAGCCATCAAGCCAAACACACCGATAGGGGCGATGATCATCACTTTGTTGATCATCCATACCATAGAATCAACGATGCAGTTTACGCCGTTAATAATTGGTGTGCGGCGCTCTTCAGACTGCTTTGACAGTGCAATACCAAAGAATAGGCAGAAAACCAAAATTTGGAGGATGTTTGCTTCGTTCAGTGATTGGAAAACGTTGGTTGGGATCATACCAGTGATGGTCGCCCAGAAAGTAGGTAGTTCACCTTTAGAAGCATACTCAGCAGAGAACATGCCTTCGACACCTGATAAGTCGATACCAATACCTGGTTGGAAGACTGCACCCATGACGAGAGCAAGTGCAACAGCCAGCGCAGATGTTAGCGCGAAAAATCCGAGCGTAACGGTGCCGACTTTACCTGCAGATTGGCTATTTCCTAGGCCTGCTGCACCTGAAATCAGCGCAACGGCAACTAATGGAATCACCAACATTTTGATTAGATTGATAAAAATAGCACCAAGTGGGGCGAACATCACCGCGCTTTGACCCATCATGGCACCAACGGCAGTACCAACGATCATTGCGATGACAACTTGGATACCAATGTTGCTTAGCAAACTCTTTTCTTTTAACACTTCCATAACCTCTGTGCTATTAAATTTGAAAATCCTAGTATTAACCACTGCGCATATTGCAACGAATGGATAATAATTCGAGTGAATTTGTACACGTAATTTTCACAATTGGCAATAAGCAACACGTGAAAAACGGCCGACAAAAGTCACGTTTTGCGGTTGAAGTGTGATTTTTGTTCAAAAGCAAACGTTTGCTTGTGAGCCTAATGCACGCAGAATGGCAGCGTGTGGATTAGAAACGACGATTTGTTGATAATTTAATGCCAGCTGGTTGCATTGCTGTGAGTGATGAGCTTGATTGATAATTGGACTGAATGGTTGCGTTACTGCTGTGAGGATAAAGAGAGATCGCAAACACACAAGGTGTCGATATGCGCAGCAAGGAAGTAGGGGCTATTAAAGCAATAACCCCTCATTTAGGCTGAAAAAGCTACTTTTGCGTGGCTGCTTTCATCGTTGTGACGAATTGGCCAAGTGACTGCAGCATGAGTGCTGGCTGGTCAATATTTGACTCAATGATTTTCACCACCGCAGAGCCAGAGATTGCCCCTGCGGCACCCGCATCAATCGCTTCTTTAACTTGTGCCGGTTCTGAGATACCAAAGCCAAGTAGCGCAGGAGGCGCATCAAATTGATTAAGGCGAGCCAGTAGATCGCCGACGGGCATATTCGCTTTGGTTTCCGCGCCCGTCACGCCAGCGCGAGAGAGTAGATAAGTATAACCACCGCCTAGCTGTGCAACGGCCTGTAATGTTTCGTCACTGGCGGTTGGTGGCGCGATAAAGATTGGGTGGATACCAAATTTTTCTGCCGCCGCAACAAACTCAGCGCTCTCATTGGTTGGGACATCAGCAATCAGTACCGAATCAACCCCTGCCTTGGCACAGCGTTGATAAAAGTCTTCAATGCCGCGCGAGAAGACAAGGTTGGCATACATCAGCAAACCAATTGGCAGTTCAGGATACTCTTGACGAATTTTACTGATCAACTCGAAGCAAATATCCGGTGTCGCACCAGAATCTAATGCACGAATATTGGCCCCTTGAATGGTTGGTCCATCCGCAAGAGGATCGGAGAAGGGCATGCCTAATTCGAGTGCATCAGCACCTGAATTAACCAGCGTTCGCATGATCTCTAGTGACTGCTCGGGGTTAGGATCGCAGATGGTGACAAATGGCACAAACGCGCCTTGTTTGACTTCGTCTAGGCGTTCAAACATCAGTTGATAACGGTCCATTAAAACACTCCTTTTTCTTCAAGAATGGCGTGGACGGTAAAGATGTCTTTGTCACCACGACCGGATAGGTTGACCACCAGTAGCTGTTCTTTTTCAGGGTTGTTGCGTGCCATATGCAGAGCGTGTGCAAGTGCATGAGAGGACTCAAGCGCAGGAATAATCCCTTCGCTACGAGCCAGTTCTTGGAACGCGTCTAATGCTTCGTCATCGGTAATGTTGTCGTATTCCGCGCGACCAATTGCGTTAAGGTGTGCGTGTTGTGGACCAACGGATGGGAAATCAAGGCCAGCAGAGACTGAGTAAGACTCTTCTACTTGGCCATTAGGATCTTGCATTAATGGCGCTTTCATACCAAAGAAGATACCCGTTTTGCCATGCTTCAACGGTGCGCCATGTTGGTCGGTGTCAATCCCTTTACCAGCAGGCTCAACCCCGATCAGGCGTACGTTCTCTTCCTCAATAAAATCAGCAAACATACCAATGGCATTGGAACCGCCACCCACACAGGCGATCACAGCATCAGGCAAACGGCCTTCGCGCGCCAAAATTTGATTCTTGGTTTCTTCGCCAATCATACGTTGGAATTCACGTACGATGGTTGGGAATGGGTGAGGGCCTGCTGCCGTACCTAAAAGGTAGTGCGCGGTTTCGTAGCTGCCAGACCAATCACGCAAAGCTTCGTTACAGGCATCTTTTAATGTTGCTGAGCCAGAATGAACTGGGATCACTTCCGCGCCCATCAGCTTCATGCGGAAAACGTTCGGGCTTTGACGCTCAACATCTTTTGCCCCCATATAAACGCGGCATTTTAAGCCCAACAGTGCACACGCCAGTGCAGTTGCAACACCATGTTGACCTGCGCCAGTTTCTGCAATGATTTCGTTTTTGCCCATGCGTTTTGCCAGCAAAGCCTGACCGAGCACTTGGTTAGTTTTGTGCGCGCCACCATGCAACAAATCTTCACGTTTAAGGTATAACTTAGTTTTGGTGCCCTTAGTGAGGTTACGCGTCAAGGTCAGTGCTGTTGGGCGACCAGCGTATTCTTGTAATAGGGTCATGAATTCACTGCGAAATTCAGGGTCTTCTTGTGCATCAATAAACGCTTGCTCTAACTGCTCAAGCGCAGGCACTAATATTTGCGGAACGTATTGACCGCCGTACTCGCCAAAATAGGCATCTAACTTTGCCATTGCTCTCTTCCTTAATATTGTCGAATTGCAGCAAACGCTTGTTGCAACTTCACTAAATCTTTCTTACCCGGTGCGCTTTCCACACCTGAGTTAAGGTCTAATCCTAAGCAGCCAAGTTGACTTGCTTGTTGTGCGTTATCGGCGCTAATACCACCGGCCAACATCACTTGTTCAGTGTTGCCAATCAGCGACCAATCAAATACTTGCCCTGTTCCACCACTTTGGTTGCCAACCTTGGTATCGAGAAGGTGACGGTCGACATGGCGACTCAGGCGAATGGCGGTTTGATCACTCACGCCATAGGCTTTCCAGATTTCGATCTCTGCGGGCAATTGAATGCGTAAGGCATCAACGTACTCTTGTGACTCGTTACCGTGTAACTGGATGGCAGTTAGGTGTAGCTGGTCAGCAATCTCTGCAACAATCTCGGCGGGGTGGTTCTGAAATACACCAACATAGTTAAGTGGTGCGCCACTCATCACTAAGCGAGCGTGTTCTGGCGTCACGTAGCGTTTAGAGGCCTCAACGAAAATCAAACCGCCATACACTGCACCGGATTGATAGGCTTTGGCGGCATCATCACAATGAGTCAGCCCGCATACTTTATTCTGCCCCAGTGTTACCTTGCGCACGGCCAGTTCGATGTTACTTTCCGCCATCAAAGAGCTACCAATCAAAAAGCCATCGGCATAGGTACTTAAATCACGTACTTGCTGGTGGGTATAAATGCCGGATTCAGAAATAATCGTTGCGTCCGGCGCGAGTTTACGCAGGGTCGGAGCCAGCTGCTTGGTACGATTCAAATCGGTACTGAGATCGCGCAAATTACGGTTATTGATGCCAATCACTTTCGCGCCAAGATTGACCGCGCGATGCAGTTCTTCATCGTTACTGACCTCAGTCAACACGCCCATGTTAAGTGAGTGGGCAACCTCAGCAAGCTGTTGATACTCCTCGTCGTCAAGCACTGACAACATCAGCAGAATGGCATCAGCTTGGTAGTGTCGTGCCAAATAAACTTGATAAAGGTCAATCATGAAGTCTTTACACAATACCGGCTGGCGAACCTGACGGCTGACTTGTGGAAGAAAATCAAAGCTGCCTTGAAAGTACTTTTCATCGGTCAGTACAGAGATAGCATCAGCATGGTTGTTATACACTGAGGCGATGTAATCGAGATCAAAGTCGTCGCGAATCAACCCTTTTGATGGTGATGCTTTTTTGCATTCCAAGATAAAAGCGGTTTTGTTGCCACTGAGCGCTTGGTAGAAGTTTCGCTCAGAGGGCGTCAGTGACGATTGAAATTCTGCCAGTGGCTGCGTGGCTTTACGCGTGGCAACCCATTCGAATTTATCACGTACTATTTTCGCCAGTACTTCCGCCATCTGTGCCTCTTTACGTGAGACATGCTGCGATAAATTGTCGGATACTTGTGTCATGGTGATCCCTTAATTATCCACGCGCTGCCAGTTGTTCAACTAACTGATACGCTTTACCTGAATTCATGGCCTCAATGGCTTGTTGTGTATTGGCTTTTAAATCTTCATGACCGAACAAGCGCATGAGTAGAGCTACGTTTACCGCGACCGCGCCCAGCTGTGCTTCAGTGCCTTTGCCAGTCAAAATATTGGTGATGATGGCTTTGTTTTCTTGCGGATCGCCGCCTTTGATCGCCTCTAGTGGAAAGCGAGTAACACCAAAATCTTCCGGCGTTAAGGTGTATTCGTGGATTTGACCATCTTTGATTTCAGCAATAGTGGTTTCGCCATGAATCGCCACTTCATCTAAACCGCTGCCATGCACGACCGCAGCGCGTTTCATGCCCATTTTTAACATTGTTTCAGCAATAGGACGTACGAGCTCTTCGCTGTATACGCCCATTAATTCGATATTAGGTCGTGCTGGGTTAATCAGAGGACCGAGAATATTGAAAATGGTGCGGGTTTTCATGGTTTGGCGCACCGGCATCGCATGGCGAACACCACCGTGATATTGCGGCGCAAACAGAAAGGCGACGCCAAGTTCATCGACGGCGTCTCGCGTGTCTTGTGCGCTCATGGCGAGATTAATGCCGAATGAATCAAGCAAGTCTGAAGAGCCAGATTTACTCGATACGCTGCGGTTACCATGTTTGGCGATTTTTAAGCCACAAGCGGCAGCAACAAAGGCGGCGGTGGTCGAGATGTTGATGGTATCGTGCCCATCGCCACCAGTACCAACGATATCCGCAAAATCATAATCAGGGCGAGGGAAGGCGTTCGCATTCGCGAGTAAGGCTTTTGCGGCGCCGGCAATTTCGGCTGGCGTTTCGCCTTTGATCTTTAACGCGGTTAGCGCGGAGGCCATCAGTACAGGATCGAGTTCACCACGAATGATGATGTCGAAAAGCGCTTGGCTCTCTTGCTCGGTTAATGCTTGTTGCTCGTAAAGCTTATTAATAATCTGTTCCATGATTATATTCCTTATCCTTTGCTTCGCTCTAACGCCCATTCAATGGCATTGGCGAGTAATGTCGCCCCGTAGGTGGTCATAATGGACTCTGGGTGAAATTGAAAGCCACACACCTTGTCTTGTTCTTGAACCACTGACATCACTAGATCATCTACCTCTGCGGTCACCGTTAGCTCTGCTGAAACATGGCTAGCGACCAACGAGTGGTAGCGCGCGATGGCAAGTGGTGACGGTAGGTTGGCATAAATGGCGTGATTTTGATGCGCCATCATTGATACCTTGCCATGCACAATATCACCTGCGCCAGAGACTTTGCCGCCATAAGCTTCAACAATCGCTTGATGACCAAGACAAATGCCAATCATTGGCACTTTGCCTTTTAGGCGTAAGATTAGCTCGGGCATGCAGCCCGCTTGCGAGGGTTCACCAGGGCCCGGTGATAGTAGTACTACCGGGTTGTCTAATTGTTCGATAGCCTGTTCAATCGTGGCTGCAGCAATGTGGTTGCGATAGATGGTCACGTGGTGACCAAGCGTGCGAAACTGATCAACCAAGTTGTAGGTAAATGAATCGAAGTTATCGATAAAGACGATGTTTGCCATGATAATCTTGCTCCCTTACCCGTTGTGAGAATGGTCTTGAGGATGACGCTGATGGGCGGCTTGAATCGCTGAGATAACCGCTTGTGCTTTACCTCGAGTCTCATCGGCTTCCGCTTGTGGTTCCGAGTCAAACACCACACCTGCGCCAGCTTGCACTTGAGCAATGCCGTTTTCGACATACGCTGAACGAATCACGATACAAGTATCTAACGTGCCTTCACCTGTTAAGTAGCCGACAGCGCCACCGTAACTGCCACGTCTTGCTTGCTCAACATCGCGAATCAGCTGCATTGCCCGAATCTTTGGCGCACCCGTTAACGTGCCCATATTCATACACGCTTGATAAGCATGTAACGCGTCTAGATCATTGCGTAATTGACCAACAACACGCGAGACAAGGTGCATCACATGGCTGTAGCGATCGACCTTGAGAAGGTCGGCGACATGGCGGGTACCCGCTTCGGCAATACGAGCAACATCATTACGTGCCAAGTCAACCAGCATCATATGTTCCGCATTTTCTTTGCCGTCAGTACGTAGCTCTAGTTCAATACGGCTATCGAGATCGAAATCAATCTCACCGTTAGCACGCTTACCACGGCGTCGAGTGCCTGCAATCGGGTAAATCTCAACTTGGTTGGTGTCAGTTTCATACTTCAACGCGCTTTCTGGAGAAGCACCAAACAGAGTAAATAGCTCATCTTGCATGTAGAACATGTAAGGGCTCGGGTTACTTAATTTAAGCTCTTTATAAGCGGCTAATGGAGAAGGGCATGGCAGAGTAAAACGGCGTGACGGCACTACTTGAAAAACGTCACCTTTAATGACGAACTGTTTTAAGTCTCGCACTGTTTGGCAAAAATCTTGATCGGACACGCTCGGGGTTACCGTGACCTCGTCAAGTTGCGTTGCCATTGGTAGCGTTTTCGGATCGCCACATGCATACGCAATTTCCACTAAGCGTTTTTCGATGGTTGCCGAGCTGCTAGACGAATCAAAACGAGTGGCTTGTAATAAGCAGGTTTGTTCTTGGTGATCGACAATTAAGAGTGTTTCAGCCACGTAGAAAACGTAATCAGGGCATTGATTGGTGGCTTGGGCATCGCCAAGTGGTTCAAAGTTTGCCACTAAGTCATAGGCAAATAAACCACCCAAAAACAGCGCATATTTATCGTGATTAGCGAGATAAAAGCTATGTTGGATCAAGCGCAGTGCATCAAATGATGAGGCTTCACGTAAGCGAGAATCTTCGTCTAGTTGATTATTGGGTTCAGAATAAGTCAGTGTTAAGCAGTTATCGAGTAGCTCAAACTCAATACTCGGCGCGATATTTTTGACGAGATGACGAAGGAGTGCTTGGCCGTTGTCGGTGAGTGCCGTCATCGTGACTTGATGGCCGTAACAAACAATGCGTACCGCAGAGTCCACGATCAGTAGGCTTTTTAGATTCTGCTTCGAATCGATTTCAGCAGACTCAAGTAACAAGCTGTCGGTCTTGTTTTCGCACAAAGTATGGAAAAGACGTGTTGGGTCTTGAGCATACGGTACTTGAGTATGGATCACATCGACACTAGCCAGTGCGTTAATTTTAATGGCCTTGTTCACAAGACCTCCTTTTTATTATCGGTATCCTTCCTGTCGTACAGTCTCGCACAAAGCAAACGTTCTCCCAAACTGCGATGGCAGTTATTTGTTTATTCTTTAAACAGTTGGGTGTGAGCTGCACAACAAAACAAAAAGCCCGCTAACTTAGCGGGCTTTACGAGTGACTTCTTTTTCAATCTGTCGATAGTTTAGAAATACACGCTAGCCCACCAAGAACTATTCCAAGTGCGCCACCAAGATAACTCTACTTGCTCACGCTTAGGTGAGTGCAAAGTCACTTTTGTTTTCTGCTTTTGGTTAAATTCTTGTAACATAGCCTGTCTTCACATTCTCGCCTGTAATTGCGTACTAGTTAACTAGTATTTTAACTTGGTGTCAACCTTTCGACCTACACTAATCAATATCTTTTTATTGAGTTGCGCCGAATAACGGTTAACAAGCCCAGTCACCTCAGACGTCATTGACTCATAGAACGTGTTTTTAACCATGAATTTAAGTGTGGTGGGTGAAGATATGCAGCCGAGAATGAACAAAATAATTGGTACAAAGAAATAGATATGAAAATAGACCTACACAGCCATACCACGGCTTCAGATGGCAGATTTAGCCCCCAAGACTTAGTCGATCGCGCGGTAGGTTTTGATGTAAAAGTACTGGCGATTACCGATCACGATACCGTGAATGGACTTGCGCCAGCCAAGCAATATGTTGCTGATAACAATATTGATTTGCACATTATCAATGGCATTGAGATTTCGACGGTATGGGAAAATAAAGACATTCATATCGTTGGGCTGAATTTAGATCCAGAACATCCAGCACTACAAAGCTTGATCACCGAGCAAAAGCAGCGTCGTGAAGTTCGTGCAGAACTCATGGCTGCTCGTCTGGAAAAAGCCACCCGAGAAGGCGTGCTCGAAGAAGTGAGAGCGATTGCCGATGGTGCGCCATTAACCCGTGCACATTTTGCAGCATGGCTGGTCGCCAATGGCTATGCTAAGACGATGCAGCAAGTGTTTAAAAAATATTTAACGCGTAATAATCCCGGTTATGTGCCACCAAATTGGTGCTCAATGTCGGAAGCGGTGGCGGCGATTCATGCCGCTGGTGGTAAGGCGGTACTTGCTCACCCAGCGCGTTATGGTTTGACGGCGAAGTGGATAAAGCGTCTACTGGCAGCGTTTGTTGAAGCGAACGGTGATGCAATGGAAGTTGCTCAGCCACAACAAGCACAACAAGAAAGACGCAACTTGGCGGATTATGCGATACAATACAACCTATTAGCGTCCCAAGGCAGCGACTTTCACTATCCGTCACCATGGATGGAACTGGGACGTAACCTCTGGTTGCCATCCGGCGTTGAACCAGTTTGGAAAGATTGGGGTATCGAGCCTTCATATTCCGATACTCCTGAGAGCGAATAAAGCTCGATTAATGAGGAATTACCATGAGCCAGTTTTTTTACGTGCATCCTGAAAACCCGCAGGCTCGCTTGATCACTCAAGCGGTAGCAATCATTCGTAACGGTGGAGTCGTTGTTTACCCAACAGATTCTGGTTACGCACTTGGCTGCCAGCTAGAAAACAAGCAAGCGCTAGAGCGCATTTGTCAGATCCGTCGTCTTAACGATAAGCATAATTTTACGTTATTGTGTCGTGATTTATCTGAGATTTCATTGTACGCGCGTGTTGATAACGCCGCGTTTCGTTTGCTAAAAAACAATACGCCGGGGCCTTACACCTTTATCTTTAAAGGAACCAAAGAAGTGCCACGTCGTCTAATGAATGCCAAACGTAAAACCATAGGTATTCGTGTACCAGACAACCGCATTGCACTAGATTTATTGGAAGCACTAGGTGAACCGATGATGTCAACATCGTTGATTCTGCCGGGCAACGAAGTGACTGAATCGGATCCAGAAGATATCCGCGATAAGCTAGAACATGCAGTGGATGTGATTTTAAATGGTGGTTATCTTGGTGAACAACCAACCACTGTGATTGACTTTAGTGAAGGTGAAGCCGAGTTGGTGCGTTTAGGTGCGGGCGATCCAGCCCCATTTGAATAACCAACAATCGGTGTGCTGAGATCACAAAATTAGCTGTCTTCACCGCTAATATTTGATATATTATGCGACCGCGAATTTAGGTCGCATATTTCATTCGACGTCTGCGAAGACGACACATAGGTAGTTAGATGAACGAAAAACTTCAGAAAGTATTGGCTCGAGCGGGTCATGGCTCTCGACGTGAATTAGAGACGTTGATTAAAGCAGGACGCGTGAGTGTGAACGGCATGGTGGCAAAACTAGGTGAGCGCCTAGAAGATGAAACTGCAATCGTTCGTATTGATGGACACACTGTGTCTGTTAAAGCAGATGAAGAAGTGGTCTGTCGTGTATTGGCTTACTACAAGCCTGAAGGTGAATTGTGTACTCGTCACGATCCAGAAGGTCGTCGTACAGTATTTGACCGTCTACCTAAAATCCGTGGGTCTCGTTGGATTTCTGTTGGTCGTCTAGATGCGAACACATCTGGCCTACTGCTATTTACTACCGATGGTGAGTTGGCTAACCGCCTAATGCACCCAAGCCGCCAAGTAGAACGTGAATACCTAGTACGTGTATTTGGTGAAGTAAACGAACAGAAAGTGAAAAACCTAGTACGCGGCGTACAACTTGAAGACGGCATGGCTCGTTTTGAAGACATCGTGTACGCAGGTGGTGAAGGCATGAACCACACGTTCTATGTCGCGATCAACGAAGGTCGTAACCGCGAAGTTCGTCGTTTGTGGGAATCACAAGAGACAACAGTAAGCCGCTTGAAACGTGTTCGTTACGGTGACATCTACTTAGATAAGAAACTGCCTCGTGGTGGTTGGATGGAACTGCAACTGAAAGACGTTAACTACTTGCGTGAACTGGTTGAGTTAAAACCAGAACGTGAAACCATGCTAGACGAAAGCAAGGATTCCACATCACGTAGTCGTGAGCGTTCACGTAGCCAGAAGATTCGTCGCGCAGTTAAGCGTCACGAAGAGCGTGTAAGCGCACCAAAAGGCCGCAGCAACAACCCTAGTCGCCGTAAGCCGAAAAAAGCGGCAGGTGAGCAAGGTGCTCGTGCCAAAACGCAAGTGAGCCGCCCAAGCCGCCCTGCGAAAAAATAAAACGAGAAAGCAGCCTACGGGCTGCTTTTCTATTGCTTGAACACAGTGACCTGCCGTTCGTTATTCGGATCGTGTAAGCAGTAACCATATTAACTGTAATGAATTAACTTTTAGCACTAAAGTTTAACTGAGCTCACAGTAAAGAAAGCAAATAACGCTTAGCCACACAAAGTATAAAACTATTCTGGCCAATAACTTGCTGAATCCACACGGCTATCCTACGTTAAATCTATCGTAGTATATGCAAGGAAATGCAAATGATAAGTTTAGGATTGGGTTTGGTGCGGCAATTATTGCTCAGAGTTATAGCTAAATTTTGTGTCACGTTGTTATATCCTCTTCTTTTCCTTTCTCCTTTTATAGCCTCAGCCAATCTAGATGGCTTACCCCCTTCTTTACAAGGTCAGTTAACCCAATCTCAAGCCAAAAATATCGCCGTTGAGTTGAAATATCTTGATGAAGTTCTGACTTCATCGGTATTGAGTTATGCTTTTTCTGGTGATGAAAAGTGGCTTGATCGCTACCTAGAAAATGAACCTCGTCTCACTGAGTTAATTAATGCGCTATTGGCGAGCCAAGCGAATACCGATTTAACCTTGGTTAAACAAATGGAAAGTGCCCATTTTGAACTTGCGGTACTTGACATGCAGGCCATCGATTTAGTCCAAGAAGATCAGCGCCGCGCGGCCATGGATCTGATTAACCAAGAGCAGTATCACGACTATAAAAATCAATATATGTCGGCATTGATCAAGCTGGCTCAACATATCGAACAACGAGCAACACAAAGTCAAACCACAGGCGCTTTAGCATTAAGTGACGATGAGCGACAGTGGATGAATGAACGTGTTGTGAAAGTGGGTATTGAACACTGGCCACCAATGTTATATCGCGATGAGGCGGGAAAAATTGGTGGGTTGTCAGGTGAAATCGTTAATCAAATTGTTGCCAAAACTGGACTTAAGATTGAAATCGTTGAAGGGGAGTGGGGCGATCTGCTGCGTCAATTTGAAAATGGCGAAATTGATCTATTACCTCATGCATATAAAAACGAATCCCGACTGCAATTTGGACAGTTTTCCACGCCTTATTTTTTAGTGCGCGAGCTGTTCTTTGTTAAAGACCAAGATGAACAATTTCGTGTAGCTGCCGATCTTGCCGAGGCCACTGTCGCCATTTCTGCTGGCTATACCACGATAGACAAGGTTAAAAAGCTCTACCCAAAAATAAAGGTACTAGAGACATCAGGCATCGATGAAGCCATCCATGCCGTATTGGATGGCCGTGCTGATGCGGTGTTGGATGCTGAGACAGTCGTTAACAACTGGTTGGTGCAAAACCAAATCTCAGGGCTACATTCAATCAATGAAGACGTAGTTACTCCTTCGTCATTGCATATCTGGACAAGTAATCAAGTGCCTTTGCTGGGTTCGATAATGCAGAAAGGGCTTGATACTCTCGATCTGCGAAATCTGATTTTGACTAAGAACGACTGGTATAAACAGCAACAACCACTACCTGCATTTACTGATGGGGGTGTAAACCTTAATCAAACCTTACAGTATGTGATTATCGCTGTGTTTGTTTTGCTTATTCTGCTGATGTTAATGATTTCACGGGTATTCAAAGCAAGCGATAAAGAGTTGGCGAAAAAATTCAGTAGTGTTAGCTTCAAGCGCTCTATCCTTATCGTACAAGTGGGCTTATGCGTGGCTTTAATTGCCACCGCGGTTAACGTCACTCGCTATGCTGAGCGGCAAAGTGTCGAGTCTATCAACGATAGTTTATCTACCTTACTTGCATCTGCGCACAAACGCATTGTCGGTTGGGTCGATTTAGAGCTCGATAACCTCAAGCAATTGGGGCGCAATCCTCAGTTAGTTAGCTTGACCGAAGAGTTGCTTGAGGTCGCCAGAACTCCCCAAGCCTTAAAAAACTCGCCTCTACAGCCACAGATAAGAGAGTTTATTGAAGGCCATTCTGGGATCTCAGGTTCGTTTGGTTTCTTTATTATATCTCCCGATATGATCAGCCTTTCATCGCGCCGTGATACCAACATCGGTAGTCTTAATCTTATCCAGCAAGAACGACCGGATCTTATGCAAGAAGTGCTGAATGGGAAGGGTGTTTTCGTTCCGCCGATCGAGTCTGATGTAGTACTGGAAACTCAAGGTGGAGAACGCAATCCGCCAACGATGTTTTTCGCCGCACCCATTGAGAACAGTGCGGGTGAGGTGATTGCGATTTTAACCAAACGGGTTAACTTTGAAGGCGTATTTTCATCGGTTCTATCCGCTGGATTTATTGGCAAAAGTGGAGAAACCTATGCACTCGACCGCTCTGGTTTGTTGCTGTCGAATGTTCGTTTTGAAGATCAACTCAAGCAAATTGGTTTGTTAGCCGATGAGCAACGTTCATCACTCAACATGCGAATTGCCAATCCAGGTTCTGACATATCCAAACGTCAAGTAGAAGCGGATCCGAGTTGGCCGTTGACCTATATGGCGAGCAACATCAGTGAAAGAAAATCTGGTCGTAACTTGTCGGGTTATAAAGATTATCGTGGTGTGCCGGTCGTCGGAAATTGGGTGTGGGATAGCACATTAAATTTAGGTATTGCCGCTGAGATGGATAGCGGCGAAGCGTTCGCCTTATTGCGCACCTTTAAGTTCACAGTATGGTCGATATTGGGTGTTGCTCTGGTGCTAATGATGGGCACGAGCTTATTTACCTTGAGGCTAGGGACTCGTGCAACCAGAGCATTAGCACGCTCACAAGCTGAATTAGAAACACAGGTGATTGAACGGACGTATGAGTTGAAAATTAATGCAGCTCGCACACGCGCTATTATCGATAATGCTTCAGATGGCATCATTGTCGTCAATGCGCAGGGCGTTATCGTCGAGTTTAGTCCTGCTGCAGAGTCGATTTTTGGCTATCAAGCTGCAGAAATACTCGAAACATCCACCTTAGTCGAAACCTTGATGTCTCGTCCTTATCATCTTGTTTATCAGGAATTAATCAATAAAGGTGAGATCGAAGGTAGCCCATTAATTGAGCTTATTGGTTACCGAAAAACGGGGCAAGAAATTAACTTAGAAGTTGCAGTGAGTGAAGCGGGTTTAACCGGAGAGCAGTTGTTTACTGGTATCGTTCGTGACGCAACGGAGCGAAAAGAAGCTGAACGTGAACTCATGCTCGCGAAACAAAAAGCCGAGGAAGCCACTCAAGCGAAGAGTGATTTTCTGGCTAACATGAGCCATGAAATCCGCACGCCAATGAATGCCATCATAGGTATGAGTTACTTGGCGATGCAAACGGATCTAAATAAAAAACAATCCGACTATGTTAATAAGATCCAAACTTCAGCCGAGTCACTATTAGGCATCATTAATGACATTCTCGATTTCTCAAAAATAGAAGCAGGTAAGCTGGATCTAGAGCAGACGGAGTTTGATTTAGAAAGCACCATAGACAACCTAGTTCAAGTGGTATCGCAGCGAACTCAGGAGAAAGATCTGGAACTGTTGGTCGATCTCGACCCGCAACTTCCGACCCATCTAATTGGTGATCCACTACGTTTAGGGCAAATCCTACTAAATCTTGCCAACAATGCGATCAAGTTTACCGACCAAGGGGAAATAATTGTCAAAGCGGAGCTCATAGAGCAAAGCGATGACAAGCTAGAGGCGCGTTTTTCCGTCAGTGACACCGGCATCGGTATGACAGAAGAGCAAATGGCGCGCTTATTCCAATCATTCAGTCAAGCCGATGCGTCAACCACGCGCAAGTATGGTGGGACGGGGCTAGGCCTGACGATCAGTAAAACGTTGGCTGAAATGATGGAAGGTTCGATTTGGGTTGAAAGCGAAAGTGGCCAAGGCAGTACCTTCTTCTTTACCGCGCAATTTGGTCTATCGAGCGAGATTCCACAGCAGCCCGTTTTAGCGCCTGAAAGTATGAAAGAAGTGTCGATACTGATTGTCGACGACAGTGTTGCTGCCCGTGAAATCCTATTCAGCTTATGTCAGAGCCTGAAGTTTAACGCCGATGTCGCCAGCTCTGGCGCAGAAGCACTAGAGAAAATTCGTCATGCCGAGAATAATGAACAGCACTTTGATGTCATTTTGTCTGATTGGAAGATGCCACAGATGGATGGTATTGCGCTTGGACAGCAAATTGAATTGATACACCAAAGCAAAGAGATAGCAACGCTGCCTCATTTTGTCATGGTGACGGCTTATGACAAGGATGACATGCTGGCGAATCGCCAAGGGGTGAACATTGTTGCATCGATGACCAAACCAGTCAGCTCTTCAACCTTACTCGATACCCTATCAAGAGTAATGACCAAAGAGGGGATCACGAACAAGACCAACACCAGTAATAAGCTGGATACCTCAATCGCGCAAGGCATTGCGGGAGCGCGCATTCTTTTGGTGGAAGATAATGCGATTAACCAAGAAATCGCCACTGAGCTACTGCAAATGGTCGGGATGGATGTCACCACCGCCAACAATGGTCAAGAGGCCGTAGATTTGGTTGGCTCGCAAGATTTTGACTTGGTATTGATGGATATTCAAATGCCGGTAATGGATGGCTATCAAGCCACCCAAGTGATTCGTAATACAGGCCAATATGATGATCTGCCGATTATCGCCATGACTGCCAATGCAATGTCGGGCGATAAGGAAAAATGCCTAGCGGCGGGGATGAATGATCACTTGCCTAAGCCGATCAATCCTAACCAAGTATTTCAAGCGCTGGTGGATTGGATTGAACCGACCGGAGAATCCGTTTCGGTCATGATTGAAGATGAAGCCCTCACCATCGAAATAGAAGATTTTGATACAGAGGGAGCAATCGCTCGGATGGGGGGCAATCTTAAAGCCTACAAAAAGACGCTGGCGAACGTGATGCATAGCGAAGCGGATGTAGTGGCAAGAGTTAACGAAGCGATAGCGCAACAAGACATCAACACTGCCGTCATTGCAGTCCATTCCCTCAAAGGGATCGCTGGCAATATCGGTGCGAATTATCTGCGAGCCCCTGCTGAGAAACTCGAGCATGCTTTGGCAGAACAGCAAACCCAATCGCGATGTGAATTAGGCTCTGTGGAACAGCAAATGCTCGCGGAAGTCGCATCCTTGGTCGAAAAAATGATTCAGGCCATTGCAAGCGCGTTAGCAAAGAGCGAAGCCAATAGTGCTAAAGAAGTGACAGTAATTGATGCCGATCGATTTAGAGAGCTGGCACACCAACTTAGCCAGCAACTCGATGACTTTGACAGCGCCGCGGTTGATACCTTTGAAGAGATGCTTCTATCTGTCGGCGATAAGCTCGATAAGAGTTTAGCCAATCAAATCTCAACTGCGATTTCGAATTATGACTTTGATGCGGCACTGCCGTTGTTAGAAGAATTTATTCAACAAATGGAACAAGCATTGTCTTCATTACCGTCTTCATCACAACCGCCATCAGCTCAGTCTGTACAGCCTGATCTTAGCGAATGGTTGAACACAATGAAGGAGAAGATAGACCTATTTGATTCAACGGTGGTTGATAGCCTTGATGAGGTATTGGAGAGCGATATTGATGACTGGCTAAAAGCTCGCCTAGAACAATTACGGGAGCCATTAAGCAGTTACGATTTTGATAAAGGAGCTGAAATCATTAAGCAACTTAAACAAGAAATGGATTGAACGGAACTAGGGCTGAATCATCAATTTACCAACAGTGTTGAAGATAAATAAAGCACAAGTGAACGCATAGATAAGAGAGATGCGAGTATGGATACAAATAACAGAGCGATCATATTGGCGGTGGATGATACCCCGATTAATATTGAGGTCGTCAAAGGTGTGTTGTCAGAAGAGTATTTGGTTCAGGCGGCGCTCAGTGCGCCAATGGCGATGAAAATTATTGACAAACGTAAGCCGGATTTAATTTTGCTTGATGTCATGATGCCGGAGGTGGATGGTTACGAAATGTGCCGCCAATTGAAAGCATCTCCGGAGACAAAAGATATACCGGTGATTTTTCTTACCGCAAAGTCTCAAGAAGATGACGAGAGAAAAGGCCTCTCTCTTGGCGCGGTGGATTACATCACTAAACCGATCAGCCCTGCCATCTTAAAAGTGCGGGTGAAAAACCATTTGCTGCTCAAATCAGCGCGAGATCAACTCGCTCAGCAAAACGAAATTTTAGAGCACAAAGTTAAACAGCGTACCCAGCAGCTTGATGATATGCAAAACGTGGTGCTGGTGGCGATGGGGGCGCTGGCGGAGTCGCGAGATCCAGAGACTGGCAACCACATTCGCCGAACACAAAAGTACGTGGAAGTGTTGGCACAAGAGCTGGCAAATCATGATAAATATCGTGACTACTTAACGCCCGATGTCATCGCGGCGATGGCTAAATCAGCCCCACTGCATGATATTGGCAAAGTGGGTGTCGTTGACAGCATCCTACTCAAGCCGGGCAAATTAACCGAGCAAGAGTTTGAACAGATGAAGCTGCATGCGGCTTATGGGCGTGATGCAGTGGAAGCGGCGGAAGGCTCATTGGGGTTTGCAGACAACTTTCTTGAATTTGCCAAAGAGATTACCTATTCCCATCATGAAAAATGGGATGGCAGCGGTTATCCCGAAGGGCTTGTTGGTGAAGAGATCCCGCTCTCGGCAAGAATCATGGCACTGGCAGATGTCTACGACGCGCTGATCTCTGCAAGAGTATACAAGCCAGCCTTTAGTCACGAAAAATCGCTGCAAATTATTTTGGAAAACAAAGGGTCGCACTTTGAACCTCTGCTAGTCGATGTCTTCATCGATATTGCAGAGCATATCCGTGATATTGCCGAAACTTACAAAGACGCCTCAAACAACACAACGCTTTTACATGGAGGAGCATAGCATGGACAGTTTTAAGCGGGTTGCTTATGACTCACCCTATAAAGGGATGTCGGTTCTTATCGTCGATGATTTTGAAGCCATTACTCGCACGCTATGTGGGGCTTTTGAGCAACTTGGTTTTAAGACCATATATCAAGCGCGTGATGGGCGTGAAGCGTGGCAGAGTTTAGAGCGTAATTCGGTTGATATCATTGTCTCGGATTGGAAAATGCCGAAAATGACCGGCTTAGAGTTACTGAAAAAAGTTCGTCAATCCAAAGCACACAAGAGTGTGCCATTTATCATGCTGACTGGTAACTTACATCAAAGTGACGTAGTGGAAGCCATTGAAGCGGGAGTTTCTGAGTATTTAGTTAAGCCTTTTTCCAAAGTCACCTTGAGCGAAAGAGTTCATAAAGCGTTTGTGTCACCAATCCGAAGTCATTCATCTAATCGTTCAAGCGATAAAGATCTGCAGCTTGATGTTGAGGTGAAACGTACGATTTTGGTGGTCGATGATGAGCCTTCGAACTTACAAGTGCTTGGCGAACTGCTGAAGCCGATTTATAAAATCAAAGCCTGCCGCAGTGGTGCACAAGCGATTGATATTTGTAGCAAAGCTGATAAACCAGACTTGATTCTACTCGATATAATGATGCCTGAAATGGATGGTTTGGCAGTGTGTAAGGCGCTTAAATCAGATCCTGATACGGAGTTTATTCCGATCATCTTTGTGTCGGCATTATCGCAAACGGACGATGTGGTGAAAGGGCTTAAATTAGGGGCGCTGGATTACATCATGAAGCCGGTGATCCCTGAAATCGTATTAGCGCGGGTAGAAACACACATTAACGCCGTGATTCAAAGAGAAAAGCTGGTTAAACAGATCGATCAGTTGATTGAGTCATCGCGAGATCAAGATCAAGCCGACCAAATGTTCATCCATGATCTGAAAAATCCATTAACGGCGATTCAAACCACGCTGGAACAGATCAAAACGGAAGACCAAGATATTCAGATGGTGAAAAGCAACACCATGATGCTGGCGCAGATGATTGATAGCTATCGATTGCTGAAGCAATTAGAGCAAGGGCAATATTCTCAATCATTAACGTCAGTGTCTGCTCAGAGTGTGATGCAGAAAGTGATCGATAATTACCAAGCGCAAGCTGAGCAAAAGCAAGTGCGATTTAGCCTCGATGTCGATCCCGCGCTGAGTTACACGGGGGATGAGCTACTTAGCTACACTATGTTCTGTAATCTATTTTCCAATGCCATTGATGCCGCTCCAGCATCTTCTGCCATTACCATTCAAGCCAGTAAGATCGAACAAGAGTTGCTGATCACCGTGCATAATGATGGCGAGGTGCCTGAGGAAATTCGTGAGCGATTCTTCGATAAGTTTGTGACGTCAGGAAAGCAAGGTGGTACAGGTATTGGTGCGTATTCGGCTAAGCTATGCGCTCAGGCGCAACAAGGTGATATCAAGCTGGACTTGCAAGGTGGAGAAGGCACAACCATCACGCTATCGATGCAAGCGAAGGGGTAAAGAACCGTGCTTAGGTTGACGGTTTTAATTCAAAATGTTTCACGTCATTCATCGCTTGAGGAAGGCGAGAGTGGTTTGCTTGTGAAATGGTATTGATTAAAACAATCGACAGCGTGTAAAAAACCTTGATAGGCCTTTTCAAACGTTTCGCTGGTGGCATTGGCAATGTCATCAGCAGCGTTATCTAACTGACACTCAGTGGTGATTTTTTCGAGCCGTTGTTGTGATACTTGCTGACCATTTTGATCGTACCAAGCGACAGGCGGAGGAAGATTTGGCGCTCCCTCATCTTGAGTGGACGTGTTTGCCATATTATCCGCATAAGCCGCACTGCTCAGCAGGATGCTAATACTCATTAAACAGCATTTCAGATATTTGTGGGTGTGCATTAAAGGCTCTTTTTCATGATGAATAGTCGGCGTCTCAGCCAAGTAGGGTCGCATGTTGTGCCCAATCCCAAACACACGCCCAAGTAAATAAGCCACAACTCATGGCCCACAACAGTTTCTCTGCAATGTTATAGAGATATTCGTTGTCCCGTTTATCGTAATGATCAATAACGGTCACCAACAGCGCTAGCGCAAGGCAGAAGCAAGCGGCGAATACCAGCACGACAGTCGCACCGGAAAAAGTGATCCCGTCACTGCGTTTACCCGGAATGTAAATCTCACCATTGATTAATCCATGACTGGCATAGAGGATGATTAGCGTCGCTAAACCCGTCCATAAATTGCGCATTTGTCGCGGTATTTCATTGGCAACGTAAGCAGGCACTTTTTTGCTGAATTCATACTGACCATGACGTTTATTGAGGAAAGATTTTTTGATCAGCAGCCGCAGGATCAGTGCTTCTTCATCCGCGCTGTAATAGCCCGTATTGAGCTTGGCAAAGAGTTTTTGCCCTAGAGCAGGGGTAATGTCTTCTTTGCCACTATAGAGCACTTTGCGTTGTTGCCAATAAAAATGCAGCTTACTAAACATGGTGTTTGGTTTCTTATCAAGATGTGCTGAGTTGCTAGACGAATCTATCAGGGAAATAAGCAGAGTAAAGTACCTCAAATCATGACGTAAAAACCCGTTTTAGTTCATATTTTTACCGATAGTGAGGGAGGTTATTAAATATCGATGGGTGGAAAAATAGGAGAAATTTAGAATAGGCGGCGTAGACTCAACCTGATTAGTTATCTTGTCACGCCGCGCTCACGCATCAATAATTATGCGGTTTGCTTTAGGTGCTTTTTCACTTTTTTCAGTGCCATATTGCGCTTAAGTGGCGAAAGATAATCAATGAAAAGGTTACCTGCTAGATGGTCGATCTCATGTTGCAGTGCAATGGCAAGAAACTCATCGTTTTCGATAGTAACAGGGTTACCTTGGCGATCGAGTCCAGTTACAACCACAGAAGTGTAACGCTCTACATCAGCATAGTACTCAGGTACTGACAAGCAGCCTTCTTGACCCATTGCTTTGTCTGAGCCACTCACGACTTCAGGGTTAATCAGAATAAGAGGGTCATTACGTTCTTCTGATAGATCGATAATGATGATCGCTTCTTTGCTACCGACTTGCGTTGATGCCAAGCCAATACCGTTATCCGTTGCGTAAAGGGTATCCAACATATCATCAATAAGCGTTTGGACTGATTCAATATCACTCACTTTTGTTGCTGGGATTTTAAGTCTTGGATCTGGGGCAGTGAGAATGTCTAAAACGGCCATAATTACCTTCTAATTTTATTGGTCATGCTGAATGATGTTGCAATGGTGCTGCGATCTGAAGTTTGAGCTTGCCTCAAATAGCGCGCGGTATTATATACCGAACTTGGTATGAGATGTTTGGTTGCGTGATAATTATTTGCTCAGCGAACTTAGCGGTAGTTTGAGTTCCATTGAGCTCATGGATAACACAAGCCATCAATGGCAAATGTGACTGCTTAAAACGTGCTGACAATGGTTAATGTATTCCTGAGCTTCAGGGAAATATAGGTCATTATCTTCCATGAGAGTGACTTGCTGAAAAATCTCAATCGCAGCTTGGAATAAGTTGCCGCCTTGCACAAAGTTGTCGGCGTTCCACGCGATCTCACCGTTGTCCATCAAGGTTCTCGCTTTGTAGAAAAAGTGTTTGGCACTTGGGTCCTCACTGATGACGCGATCCAATATTTCGATAGCGTACGCATTGACACCTTCGCAGCAAATAAGATCGGCGTACAGCAGTAAGCAATCGATGTTATTCGGAGCGAGATTCAATGCCTTCTCCAGCAGTTCTTGTGCAGTACGGTCATCGATATTGAGTGCAAAATAGAGGTTTGCGAGTTGGTAATAGGCGTCAACCAAGCTGGGATCTAAGTCAATCGCGGTATTAAAATCGTCAATCGCTTGTGGAACGTCGTTCTGCTCGCTTCTGCCATGAACTTGAGCGGGTAGCATATAATCGCCCGCCAATAAAATCCCGCGTTGATAGTAGGCACTCGCCGAATCTGGATAGGATTCAATCATTGCATTTAACTGTTCAAGCCTTGATAAAGCCATCGAGTCTGTTGGAGAGGATTTTAACAAGTGAAGGAAAGTTTTTAAGCGATTCATGGCATTACGTGGTTAAGGATAAATAAGATCACTACAGCGGAATCGACACGTTATCGGTCAAATTCGGTGGCGTAGAATAGCATGACTTTAGAGGTTTAACATTGGTCGAAATGAAATTTCTATGGTTGGATGATAGTCCGTTGGGTATTTGGTATTAAACCGGGATAAAGACATCCAATAAAAAAGCCAGTCAACACGTGCTGACTGGCTCTAAACTAATCGCTATTTCGGTGCGCAAAGCACAGTGATTAGCGGTTTTCTGCGTCTGCAACCATAGCAAGAGCCACGGCTTCAGCGACCTTGATACCATCAATACCAGCAGATAGGATACCGCCCGCATAACCAGCACCTTCACCCGCAGGGTAGAAGCCTTTAAGGTTGATGCTTTGGTAATCTTTACCACGCTTGATGCACACTGGAGAAGAGGTACGAGTTTCAACACCCGTTAGCAGGCCATCTTCAGAGGCAAAACCTTTGATTTTCTTATCAAAGGCAGGGATTGCTTCACGGATCGCTTCAATTGCAAAATCGGGTAGCGCTTTAGAAATATCGGTTAGCTTGATACCCGGCGTGAATGATGGTTCTACATCGCCAATAGCACTTGGATCGCGACCTTTCAGGAAGTCACCAATTTTTTGTGCTGGTGCATCGTAGTTCTCGCCGCCTAACACGTAAGCGCCAGACTCAAGTTCACGTTGCAGACGAATACCAGCGAGTGCGTCACCTGGGTAATCGCGCTCAGGGTCGATACCGACCACGATAGCACTGTTTGCGTTGCGCTCAGCACGAGAGTATTGACTCATACCGTTAGTCACAACACGACCTTCTTCTGATGTTGCCGCAACCACAGTACCGCCTGGGCACATACAGAAGCTGTAAACCGTGCGGCCATTTTTACAGTGGTGAACCAGCTTGTAATCAGCTGCGCCAAGGATTGGGTGACCGGCGTTTTTGCCAAAACGCGCTTCATCAATCATTGATTGCTTGTGCTCAATACGGAAACCAACCGAGAATGGTTTTGCTTCCATGTAAACGCCGCGCTCATTCAGCATTTCAAACGTATCACGTGCAGAGTGACCAACAGACAATACAACATAGCGAGATTTGATTTCTTCGCCATTTGAAAGCGTTACACCGGTGATTTGACCGTCTTCCATATGGATATCGTCAACACGAGTACTAAAGCGGATCTCGCCGCCTAGTTCGATGATTTTTGCACGCATTTTTTCGATCATCGTTACAAGCTTGAACGTACCGATGTGCGGTTTGCTCACGTACATGATCTCTTCTGGAGCGCCCGCAGCAACGAATTCAGTGGTTACTTTGCGGCCGTAGAAATTTGGATCTTTGATTTGGCTGTAAAGTTTGCCATCAGAGAAAGTACCCGCGCCACCTTCACCAAACTGCACGTTTGATTCAGGGTTTAGCGCACGCTTACGCCAGAAACCAAACGTATCTTTAGTACGTTCGCGAACTTCTTTACCACGCTCAACAATGATTGGGTTGAAGCCCATTTGTGCCAAAACTAGACCCGCAAACAGACCACATGGGCCAAAACCGATCACCACAGGGCGTTCAGTTTGGTTTGCTGGTGCTTGAGCCACAAATTTGTATTCCATGTCTGGCGTTTCTTTGACATGCGGATCGCTAATAAAAGCTTCAAGCATTTCAGCTTGGTTTGCCACTTCAACATCAAGTGTGTAGATCAGTTGGATGTTGGCTTTTTTACGAGCATCGTAGCCACGTTTAAACAGATTAAAAGAAAGAACTTGGTCAGCAGCGATGCCAAGTTTTTTAGTAATGGCGTCTAAGATCGCGCCTTCCTCATGATTTAGAGGCAGTTTAATTTCAGTTAAACGTATCATAGTGATATCTCGTTACTTATGTTGCAGTAGGTGTCTTAGCCAGCTTTGCCATCACTCAGTCGTTTGAGGACGGTTGACTCGCTCACAATGGCGCGCATTTTACGAGAAATTGAATTGTCTGTCATACTAAATCAGGAATAGGAGAGCATTTTGCCGAAGATTAACCGCGCATAATGTTGAATTTTGATTTGGGATGAGTATTATCCCCATCTTATTTTTGATCAAATTAAGAGTTGATTGTCATGGCGTTTGTCGTAACGGATAACTGTATCCAATGTAAATACACTGACTGTGTCGCGGTATGCCCAGCCGATGCCTTCCATGAAGGGCCAAATTTTATGGTGATCAACCCGATTGAGTGTATAGATTGCGGCTTATGCGTGGACGAATGTGCAGCGCAGGCGATCTTTCAAGAAGATGAGCTTACTGACGACCAACAAGTGTTCATTGAGCTCAATGCGGAATTGGCTGAGATCTGGCCAGTACAAACAGAAGTTAAGCCTGCTATGGATGATGCCGAGCAGTGGAATGGCGTGCCAAATAAACTCGACAAGTTAGAGCGTTAAGACCAGATTAGGCAGTAACACCAATAGGTAGAATTAAAAAAGCGTAACGATTGAATCAGTCGTTACGCTTTTTTTATTGTTCGCTATGTCGCGCTTAATTTTCGAAGCGCTTCCGCAAGCGCTGAATTAGCTGTGCTGACGACGCATATTATCGAGTATGATGCCTGTTGCCATCGCAACGTTGAGTGACTCTGCACCACCAAATGCTGGAATGGTGATTTTATCGGTCACAAACGCGGCTGCTTGCGCGCGAATGCCGTGAGATTCACTGCCCATCAACAAAATACCTTCAGCCGCAAATTCAGTTTTATGTACGCTTTCACCTTCAAGGAACGCGCCGTAAACCGGTAGATTCGCTTGCTCAAGATAGTTAGGCAGATCCAATTGGTGTACTTGCACACGGCCAAAGCTGCCCATGGTGGCACTGATGGTTTTTGGGTTGTATGGGTCAGCACAATCTTGGCTGGCGACAATGTGCTTAATGCCATACCAATCGGCGACGCGAATAATCGTACCAAGGTTACCCGGATCTTGAACGCCATCGAGCGCAATCATCATGCCTTGGGCAACGGGCGCCTCAAAGGTTGGGATCTCAACCACGGCAATCGCCGCGTTATTGCTCACCAAGGTGCTCGCTTTGGTTAGGTCATCCAGCGATGCTTCGATGCATTCAAAGCGCTCAAGCGTCGCTTGATTCTGCTCCAAAAAGTCGGCGGTTGCGAAAACGTGTTTTACCGTTAACGTACTACTTGCCAGTTCAAGTACGTTTTTTTCACCCTGAACTAGGAATAAGCCGAGTGCTTTACGCTGTTTCTTTTGGCCTAAAGCACGCAGCAGTTTTAGTTGGTTTTTAGAAATCATTTTTTTATCCCAGATGAAAACGCAGCGATTATAACCGCAGTCGTCACTCGATGCTACGTACAGCGTAATTCCGTTTATGCCTTTATGCACTTGAGTATTGCGGTTGTTTGAATTCCCACCAATGCACTTGTTCTTCTCATTAAGTGAGAATGAGGCACTTATCAATAATTGTTGCCTTTATTAAAGCAGCGCATATTCGAGAGAGGCAGCAAGCAAGGTGCATGAGAGCGTTTCGCAATGCTCATTGTGCCTATAGCGATGCGCGATGGATTCGCAAGCAATCTTGGTGTCAGTTCAAAGGACAAAGCAAAGAGGATAGGGAATGTTGAAAGAGGTAAGCCGTTTGAATAATCATGAATTTACAGCGCGACATAACAGCGAACTTCGCCATGCTAAAGCACTGGATAAATCCTTGTTTGAGTTGGTCAATGGAATTGAAATCCTCAGTGCGGTTGGGCCGACCAATTATAATCAACAGAAAAGCGAGTTCTTTAAACGTCACTTTTCTATTGAGCCTGAATTTAGCTACAAAGAGAACATTCACAACCCGTTTCAGTTAAAGCGCCAACTGTTCAATTTACCGCTTGAGTCGGTAGAAGATGCGGATCTGCATAGAATTTATGAAGATGTCATTCTTTCTTATGTTGATAAAATCGATCAGTTGCAAACCATTGGCACGCAAGACTTTCTCTATAACTCTTTACGTTACTTCGGTGAACCAACGGAGAAGGATATTCGCAACGCGACCTTTATCCTTCACTTACCGGACTCAGATGAAGATGATCAAAAGCTGATCGATGCTCAAGGTATTCAAGCCATCATGGCTGAATTCGCCAAACAGGAAGACTACCAATACGATTTGGTGATTGACGACGACATGATCGCCAATGCGTTGGTGAACAAAACCACCGTTAAGATCAACAGTGCGGCAAGTGTGCCAGAGATTGAAGCACATGCTCTTGCGCACCATGAATTGGGTGTGCACCTTGCGACCACCATCAACGCAATGAATCAGCCATTCCATGTTTTGTCACTCGGTTGCCCAGTCAACACCATGACTCAAGAAGGCATGGCGATCTTAAGTGAATATTTGGCAGGCCATCTGACGATTAAGCGACTCAAAATTCTTGCACTGCGTGTGCTGGCCGTTGAATCGATGATCAAAGACAAGTCCTTCCGCACCACGTTTATGATGCTTAAAGAGCAACTCGGGGTAGAGAAGAACCTCGCTTTCACCATTACCGCGCGTGTTTATCGTGGCGGTGGCTTTACTAAAGATTACTTGTATTTGCGTGGATTCCACGAAGTGTTGCACGCCTATGAAGAGCAAGAAGGGTTCTTGAATCTACTTTGCGGTAAAACCGCGCTGATGCATTTACCGCAAATTAATCGTTTGGTGGAGAAGGGGATATTTAACCCACCAATTAAGATCACGCCATCATTTGTTAATCCAACCGATAACGATGATGTGCGCCGTTTTATTACGCACGCGATCAAGTAGCATCATTGATGATATTGAACAAAAGCAGCCAGTGGCTGCTTTTTTGTTGGTGGAGGATTGGGAGCAAAAGAGTAAGCGTTATCTAGCGAGTTTTTGGACAAAACCTTCTTAGAATATTAATTTAATTTAGAAAATACAGATAACCTTTAGTATAGAAAAGTCGCGTAGTAAAATGTCCAATTTGACTGAAGCAGCTCAATACCATTTTGACTCCTGCACTGGACTAAATTAATGCTCTTGATTTATGTATTTGATTGTTATCACTTATGTGTATGAGAAGTTGCACCATGAACAGATATACAAGATCGCATCATATATAGAAGGGTTAGAGTAAGTTTGTTCTATTATCGATTGTATAACCTCAATTACTAGATATATAACTAGCCAAAATAACGCACTGACAAGGGTCTCATATGACATATTAACGTTAGTTAGCTTGTTATTATTTGAGTCATAGTTGCATCTCAATTTAAAAAACACAAAAAAATACGCAACCTACCTTACGATTAAGGCATAATATAAGCTGCTTAATATCAGCATTATTAATCGCTTTAGCACCAACTTACCTCCCATGTTAACTGGTGCTATCCTTGCCACGCTGTTTGGGCTTGCTATAATAGAAAGCTCAGCGCAGCAAACCAAGTTCCTCCCAAGCCTCGCACTTAAAGCTGCAACTAATACAACTACAACAAAAAGAGAATTAGCCGTGAGCCAGCCACATACCCTGACATTAGATGACGTCTCATTTGATAAAAAACAAGGCAGGATTGATGTTTACAAGGGCAAGCATAAACACATTGTCATCCCTGATAATTTTGACGGGATCCCCGTCACCGAGATCTGGGATTATGCTTTTTCAGAGGTTGAGGACTTAAGCGAAGAATTCGAAGAGGTCCCACAGAACCCAATAGCCAGCGTGGTGATCCCTAATACTGTCACCGAAATTGGCGAAGGTGCCTTTCAGCGTAACGCCCTTACCGAGATAGTGATCCCAAGCTCTGTGACTCGTATTGGTTACAAGGCCTTTGCTGAAAACGCACTTACCAGCGTTGATATTCCAGATTCAGTGACTGAAATTGCAGAGAGTGCATTTGCTAAAAATGCATTAACTCAGCTGAGCCTGCCAAATTCATTGACTAAAATTAATGAGCGAGTGTTTCAATTTAATGCGTTAGCCAGCATCACTATTCCAGATTCAGTGACTGAAATCGGCTTAGGCGCATTTAGGGGCAATGTACTTCAAAGCATCACAATTCCAGACTCGGTAACTGACATAGACTCTGAAGCGTTTGCAGACAATGCTATAACCAGTGTATTCATTCCGACTTCGGTCACTTACATGGGTCATGGCGCTTTTACCGATAACCCATTAAGGGGCAGGATCATTAAAGGCTTTGGCGAGAAAAAGCCGCCCAGAGAGCTCACTGACGAAGAGTGGCTCGAAGTCTTTGGTGACTTATAAGCTAAAGCATTGCTGCGCGCACATCTAACATCTGATTGCGCGTAACCTTGTGAGCTTACTGCTCACAAGGTTTACAGCAGAGAAGTAACTGTACTCCCCTTTTATATAGCCTAAATAGCTTCGAGTTAATCGTATTCAGCAACGAGCATGACTTTCTTTAACTGTGGCTGGTAAAACACCATAAACTCACCGGCAAAGCCCAAGTACTCACTATCTCTAACCAAGTAAGCTTCATCTTTAAAGCTGCCTATGAAGGTATATTCTTTATTGTCTTTCTCATCCACATAAACAATATCGCGAGTGCTCATATGTTCAAATTCAGGATGATTAAGGCTGCAGGTCACTTCATAGTAATGATCCAGCGATGGGTTCTTTGCCAGTTCATTATATAAACATGAAGCCCAGTTCTGGCCAAATCTAGGTTGACCACCCAAAGTGATTAATGGCAGCTTTTTGCCACGACGCATCAAACACTGATTGGCAGCAAATTCGTCCTGCGCTTGCTGATAGTTGTCTAAGTACTCGTCTTGTTCCTCAAGCGTATCATCATTGGCGTACTCGTCATCTAAGCACCAGCCTTGTTGCTCATCAATATACGAATAGGTGATAGGGCCATAATCGCCATCGGGAATTCCTTGCAGATTAGGTAGTGCAATGAGTGTTTTATCGTCAACGCCTGCATCAAACATATTGAATGACAACAAGCCAATTGGAATTAATTTTTCACGGTCAAAAGTCACCGACTCAGCAGTTGGAAATGCAGCATAACCAGCTTCATCATTGAAAATATCGGTTTCAGCCACATTCAATTTGGTATCTTTAATTACAAACGCCATATTTTACAACACATTCCTTTTTATTATTAATAGTTTAAATTACTGATTCGCAAACACTTTCCACAAGCGACTCATAGATTGTTGATGCCAGTATACGCTCTTGTTAGCGTAAATTGGCGTATTCAAATGCGCCGAAAATCACGCTTTGAGAAATCAAATTTACTCAGGTGAGGGTTAAGCAGAGCTCCCTTACATTAAAAGGAAATAGGGTCAGGTCTTGCGTTTTGCCATACATTATTGTTGTAAATCAAAACTAGCTGATTATCTGTAACATATTGGGAAGCGTAACAAACCTTCGGGCACAAACGAGTTAGATGACGTTCAATCTTTACTCATATACTCCCTGTTTGTCATTCCCGTAACAACAAGTCGATGCGCACCAGATTCCCGCCTTCGCGGGAATGACGTAATGGCGAAATTCTTGGCTGGTAAAAGGCTAGACCTGACGCTGTTATTTCACGGTAAATTAAATCCTTACGTACTCAATAAAACTAATTATACACATTAACTAGGTACAGAATGGATTCTGATAGACAGCTAAATTCTTCTTCTTCACCAAAACTCACGTTACTTGAATCGCCAACGCAAAACCTATTTTTGTCAGCAGACCAACGTAAAATATAATAATCTCTTGAGCCTAGCCAAATCTCGGAATCTCCCCACCACTCAAATAATTGGCTATCGTCACAGCTATGGAGTGTCAGTGAATCTAGACAAGGAACTTCGTAAAAGTGTACATAAAATTCTATTAACTGTTCTATCACGTCTTTTGGTACTGAGAGAGCGTTAGCCTTCGATCTAAATATATTCAATGCATTATTAGAAGTTGGCTCAATTTCACAGTCATATTCTTGGAACAATAGTTTTAAACTATCAACTAATTTTTGCATTTTCTATCCATAACGAAAAAGGTAATAGTAAGGTAGCTATGAAACCTTAAGTATATAATAAGGTTAATGAGAAATAAGAGCATCTACCGCTAGAGGCGATAATCAACCTGTCTCAAATAATAGAGCCTAAATTTGGATGTGTATATGATCATCATGCCTAACGGCACCGCATCCATGAAATCGAATTCGGTTATCAATTAAGCCGAGTCTTTTTACCAAGTGGGGTTCGATGAAAACCTTAGTAACGGCGTCATTAGCAAGAATGCTGTGCATCAGCTTTTTATTCCATTGGTTGGAAAAAGTTAACTTTGAATCGGTTTGTCCTAGCGTCAGGAACTTAGGATAATCATATTGAAAGTAACCATTTTCTTTGCAAAAACGGGTCGTGTTATATTCATTCTCATCAGAGGACTCAAACACACCATAGCCGCTGATTGACGGTTTTAGGTTGGTGAAGTTTCCTTTCTCATCTTGATAGAGATAACTTAAATCTACCTTCTTGCCATCATGGTGACTTAAGTGTGGTAAAAGCGGGTATTTATCAAAAAATGGAAAGCCAGCGTCCAAATAATATAGGATAACATTCGGTGACTGGGTCATCATATCCTTAGATAATTTTTGCAATACTTGCTCTAACTCGGGCACCACATAATTTCGATTTAATCCGACGGTTACCCAGTAACTCCAAGGTTTCAACACGGCAGTATTGGTAATGGCCACTCTACCAAAAAAACGGCGCAATGATAGGCACTAAAGCGAATGTGAACAACGCATACAGAGCGATGTTAAGCAAAACCTTGTATGAGAAATATTTAATTTTAAACAGTTTAGATACTAGGGTTGAGAGCAGATAGGTGAGTGCTCCTACCTGTGTCAAAATGGCTAAAAATACGACGATTAAACCATTAAAAATAATATTTATAGCCTTTTTCATGCTCTACAAATTCCTTTACGACTTACCACTAACAGCTTTGGTAAATATATCTACCTATTGTGAACTGTTTGTTCAATATGGATAACAACCAGAGTGTATTTGCTTGTTATAAAATCATTGTTTATATGGTGATAGTTGAGAGTTCAACCATTTTTCATTATCACCGTCAATTAGATCGGCTGCATACTCTAAAAGCTCTTCAAAATAATCCTTATCATCCCCGCAGGAATCATAAATTGATTTTACAGCCGTATTTAAAAAGAACGTTTTTAGCTCTGGTTTTTCCACGAATAAGGTAAACATTTCTTCTTGATGTGCGTCAGCATGGTTAATACCCCACTGCCCGCGAGCACCACCGAGGCGATGTGCAATCAAGAGAAGTGTGTTTTCACATATGCCGTACTTTGCTATCAAATCTTCAATGTGTTCTGCTTGATAACACTCATGGTCCATGTCATTGAGTAGTATCACTTCACAATACAGAGGGATATATTTTTCGTCATGCATAGAAAGAATGTAAGCAGCATGTTCGGCTAAAGGTTGGTCATCACATTGCCAAATAGTCGCACTCTGGTTTCGGCACCATTCATTTACATTTTGAATAAAATTAACCACTTTTAACTCTAACATTGGATGACCAATGAAATGTTCAAAGAACGATTCATCGCTAAAGCCATCTTTGGTTATGACGCGGATGCTATATTCAAGTAAGCTATATTCTGCCTGTATGCCATGGTTGGCTATATTCTCATTAATTTTTTCTGATAACTTGACGTAAATATCTGCAATGAGATTTAAACTGTCTAAAGAACAGATGTCCGACACGCTAATTTCATTTGTAATCATGCCAGAGTCGTTAAATATATTTAAATTATCATTTTTAAAAGATAAACATTTTGGGCTTTTATTGCCTACAATTTTTACTACGCCATCGTCGAACGCATGATAAGAGATGCTAATCTTTGATTGAGGGAAAGTGATTGTCGTAAAGGCATTTCCTTTAAAACTTCTATAATCAATAAACGTCAGAGATTCAGGTAAGGAGACGCTGATTAATGACTTGTTTTCAAAAGTATAACTTTTAATTAACCTTACAGGTGTGCCTTCAAAATTATCTGGGATCACGATCTGCTTATAATCGGCACTATATTCCTCTATGGCGCCAGTATCTTTGTCAAACGTCACATCATTCAATGTGAGAGTATGTGCTTCAGTCATTTTATCAATCAAAATTTATTTAAAAACAATACCATCTAATATATCGGCATCTGATGATTTTGAATACTTTTTACGTGGCAAGTTGTGGCATGAGGGAATAGAGTCAGATCGTGTGTTTATCTCGTATTACTTTTGGGAGGTCTAAAATTGCTGACTAACTGAAACCACATTTCGAGGCCTAACGCTAAAAGGAACAATAAGCTGTTTTAAGTTGGCTGGAGTGAATAGCCTAAAGTGGTGCTTAATGACCATTTTTAGCCACGAAATCTTTACGACGTTCGCCGCTGATAGTGATAAAATCGCCGCAAAAGAATTACTGAGAAACCCTATGTTTATCCATCATGTTAACGGCATCGACTGGCTGGTGATTACCGCTTTTGAAGAACTGAAAACGATGTTTATCGAAGATGCAGGGGCGATCCCGTCTTGCTTCTCTAGCACTAGTGAATTGAGCCTGATTGATCAAGCTAAGCGCAGTTATGGATATTTGCCGACACTCAGCGGCGTAATCACCGATGTCGGCACATTTCAAAGCAAGAATAACGAAGAAGATTTAGACCCACAGCTTGCTTGCCTAGTTGAGGGGCGTGGTCGGGTGTTTATCTACCACGGCGGCTTTGTCGCTTTTGTAGATGACGAGCAAACTTTTATTACTCGAATGGACTGAAAATTATTCAGTAAGTTGAAATCGACGAATTGGCATCCCTAACAAGGCAGGGCACTTCGAAGTTACGAACAGCCCGCGGAGAAGGGGCTGGGCAATTGTGTGTCAATGATATGGATAAATTAGCGTTGCAAGGATTATCAAAGATAGTGCAAATCTCTAACCGAGTAGGCGAATACGCTCATCCACTAAACTTATATAAGACAGGTTCCGACAATGCCAATTAAAGATGAGTATTATGTTTTTTCAAATGACTACTCTAAAGTCAATTTTGTCGTCAATATGAACGATACTCGCAGACTGGGGATTTTGCGAGACCAAGCGATATTAACAAATATCCCGGCTAGTTTTGAATGCAAAAGTCTGCACACCTTTAAACCCATCGCCGCAGCATTCGACATTTCGGCGAGCACTAAGCTGCTCTTTGATATGGACTATGCGCAACCTTTAGTTGAGCTGGATCTATATAAGAATTCGCTTGTTCCCGCTAAGGTTATTGATAAAGATTACCTTTATCTTCACTGCTACAACATCATTAATATTTTGGATGATGAGGTCGGTTTTGACTTCGAAAAGTTAAACTCGATTGCGTTAGAAAATAGGCTGGTGTTTAGGCCCTCATTTGAGTCCTTCATCGTCTTTTTTCATCAGTCTGTGATTGACGCAATTGTCGCGATTAAGACCCCCTCCTACGCAAAGCCAGTTAAAGTCTCTGATTGGACGATAGAATCCGAGTTTTCATAAGCTTAAAAAACATCCGTAAAACACGGTCGCAAACCATTGCCGCAAAATTCAGCCCCTAAATAATCATTCACCTAACAATAACTCGATACGCACTAGGTTCCCGCCTTCGCGAGCATGACGAAGTAAAGAGTTTTCCGTCGTTGCGGGAATGATGGGGAAATAGGGCGCTTGGGAGTTCTTAGACTCCCGTTTTCACAAGGCCAAAGAAAGTTATTACGTCAGTCAGTAAGCGGGATAGCCTCTCTTAATTCACCAAGCCCAAGATCAAACAAGGCGAACCAATCGATTCGCCTTGTTTGCTAAGAAAGTGATGACTTGCTTTTAGGTACTACTTTATCGCGAGGCGCAATAAGGTTACTTGGATTGTGATGCGGCGTGCTGCTCAACCATGAACGCGATCACTTCTTCATTTAAGCAAGATTTACTCACGTATTGACGTTGTTTACCGATATGCAGGATGAAACCTAAATCGGTTTGTTCAAGTTGGTCGATTTCACTCCAGCCGAGTTTGCGGTTGATTTTGCCACTTTTATAAGTCACACCATCAGCATTCACTTGCAGTTGCACTTTTCTCATGCGGCTCGAGCTTATGGTTTGTCGCCATAACCACCATGTGCGCTTGCAATAAACACTGAAGGCTTCAACAACACTCAATACGATAAAGAACCAACCAACATAACCGTTAGGTAACAGCTCAAACGCTAATAAAACCACACCAAAAATAAGAAAGAGCAGTCCTTTTAAATACGCGTGTGGGAATTTAACGGGTTGGCTTGTTTGATCATAACACTCAGCAAAGAAAGGCTTGTCGAGTGAATATTCTGTAGTGAAATCGAAATCTTTAGACATCTATGATTACTTCTAGGTTTCTGTGAATGAGTTTTCCATGTTGCGAGTGTTCAACATGGTCATGGCCGCGCAGCGCCGAGCTTATCATTAACAAGGTTGATTCTATGTTGGGACAATTAGCGGGGCTGGTGGCCTGTCTTCTTCGCAAATTGTTGCATCGCCTCGGCAAACGTTGTTGTGCCGCCTTTGGTTTGAACCTGTACTACCTTATGCCCCATTTTCTCCAGCGCTTGGCGCTCTGCCACAACCGCGTCGTCGTTTGGTTGACTGCCCTGTACAGGCTGATGAATGTAACACCCCTCTAGTTGACCATCTTCGACCAGTTGGTGGTGTTTCAGTGCATCGATATCAAAATTCATAGTCAGTCTTTTAGTGTGAATGGCGAGTCTCTATGGCAAAGCTCGCGAGCATTTATCGTTATTTCCAATCAGGCATTATAACCATAAAAAGTGAATGTAAATACAGCAATCCAATGGTCTGTCATCGGGACGAATGACGCAAGGAAAGAGCGCTCAAATTGAAAATGGCTAAATTCGTGGTCATCTTCATTCTTCAGCAAAGTATTCATGCAGTACTTGTCGCCATTCTGGGCTGTGACGGATTTTGAGCAGCGCACGATTAATTTGTTCTCGATATGGGCTGTTGTTTTCAATCGCGAGACCATAGTTTTGTTTTTCAAATCGATACGGTAGCACCGTTAATTGTTCGTATTGGCCTTGTTCCTTGGCTTGCTTAATCAGGTATTTGAGCACCGCGTCGTCGGCAACGATGGCATCGACTTCATTCCCGTCGAGTGCTTGTAAAAGTTGGTCTATATCTGCGTAAGTACGATGCACAATCGCTTGAGAGATCAGGTACTCAGAAGAGGTCGACGATTTTTTCGCGCCGACAGACATGTTGGCCAAATCGTTAACGTTTTTGATGTCGCTATTAAGCAGCCCCAAGGTGAAAGTACTGGCGAGCACGGCGGTCACGCTAGCAATAAAGAAGGTGGTAAAAATTGCCAAAAAGACGGTGAGTATTCGCCCTGGTAGGGTCTTAAATTCAAAATAGTTAAAGGGGCCTTTGGTAATAAACAATAAGCCAAGGATAAAGCCTTCGACCATTTGCGCTTTTTTACCCGGCATGGAGTAGAGTTTGTCGTTGATCCTGTGTTCTAGTAGGTAGTAAATAACCCCAACGATCGCGGCAAGCACAAACACAAAACCGATGATATAGAGCAGTTTGGTGTTGGTGAAAATGTTACCGATAGAAGCGAGGTAGCCTTGCTGCTTAACGGCGATGGCTAAATGGGTTTCGTAAAATGAATGGGAGAAATCGAGGATTTCTTCTCTTTGTGGCGTGATGGACAAGCAGGATACACCGACATTCAATGAGCCGTTGGCGACATCATCGATCAATTCGCTCAGGCCGTGATCGGTGATGTTGTAGCTTACGCCGAGATCTAAGGCGATCTCTTGCCACAAAAACAGACTTAATCCAGAGTAGCTGCCATCACCCTCTATGATCACAAAGGGTGGGCAACTGTATGTCCCGACATTAATGTTGGCGAGTGTGTCGTTCTCTGCCATGGATGGTGCGGCCGAGAACACCATGAGGAACGTAAGCAGCAAACTGAGTTTAGCGGTTGTTATTGTTTTCATCATCACGCCTCAATCGCTCCTTATTTACTTTGTTTCTTATCAGTATAGCGGTACTTTTGCTTACGCTGGCGTCGACCTCAGCTGCGCTTTGGCTTTGTCGATCGCTTAGCCTTTGTGACTCTTCGCGCATTACAGACCATTTTCGTCAATGACGGTCACTTGCGAGTTGTGCTTATTCCACGACAGTGGCAGGCTTGGCGAAAATCCCAAAACAGAGACGTGAGAATGAATTTTGCGCACATGTCAGACGAGCGAGTGTGGCAGATCGCCGATGATCTGATGGACAATCTAATGGCGGGTTCTACGATGATTGATCATGCTCAGCATACTCGAGATTTTACCCAGAGAATGCGGGATATTGTGACGGCAGAATATCTCCAACGGGTTTGTGTTCATTATCAAGACGAGAAAGGCTTTTTTACACAACGTGAGCGTGTGGCTTTGTTTCGCAGACCAGATTCATTCGCTCTTGTTTGGAAGCAGGCGTTCAGCAAAGTAGACGGTGAGTATGTCGCAGAAATGGTCATGGTTGAGCGTGATGGTCGAATTTTAGTGGATCATGTCATGGTGTTTTAGCCTTGGGTTTAGCAGTAAGTGGACAATGAACGAGTTGAAAAAGAAAAGCACCGCTGAGAAGGCGATTACCTTCTTGCTTGGCGTGACGATGATTTTAGGTCTCATCGGGCTGTTTAGTGATTTTGTGCCGATTAAATCGGTACAAATATTCGGTGGGGGTGTCGCGATATTGCTGATGGCAGTGACGATCATTTATGGTCGAAAAATGTCGATCCTTAAGCCGCATTTTAATAATCGTTATTTGAAGGTAGTGGAATCTCTGTTTGGTGGCGGCCTTTTATTAATGCTGTATTGGGTCTCTGCCGCTTATGCTCTTCCTTCCATTTATACGCAATGGATGGGCACAGAACATAAGAAGGTCGAGATTGTCACGCCGTATCATCTGCCAGCGACAAAAGAGTGCGACTACAAAATTGAGAGCGATTATATCAAAGGCACCTCACGTGGTTTCATTTGCATTACGCAAGCATGGTATGAACTTGATGAGACGAATTATGTACTCTATGGCGATCAATCTGAATTAGGTTTTTATATTCGCGGTGTAGTGCCGTTAAAAGCTTTACGGATCGCCATTGACTCGCGAGGACGTGAGTCTAGTAGCAGCCATTAAGAGAGGTGTATTAACAAAAAGTTGCGTAATAACAAAAAAGCAGCCAATGGCTGCTTTTATCTTTGTCTATTTGCTGTGGGCAAGTGTTTCTGCATACTCGCGATAGGCAATGTAGACTGTGATTGTTAGTTGTTTTTCAACCAAACGTCACCTTGAGCTGCTTGGTTCTTTTTACGTTTCTTTTTGCCCGTACCTGCTGGTTTTGCCATTGGCTTGTTTGCCTCAAGCATGGCAGCAGTAATGGTTTCGTCCACTTCAAAGCCCGGTACTTGCTCACGCTCAAGACGAATTTTGTTCTTTTTCTCAATCACTTTGAAGTGGTGGTAATCTTCGTAATCGATTAGCGATAGCGCTAAGCCCACTTCGCCAGCACGACCACTGCGGCCAATACGGTGCATGTAATCTGATGGGCTGCGTGGTAAATCGTAGTTGATAACCACAGGCAGTTTTTCCACATCCAGACCACGCGCTGCGATATCAGTAGCGATAAGTACATCAAGCTGGCCCGCTTTAAAATCTTCCAATACGCGAGTACGCGCACCTTGGCTTTGGTCGCCGTGGAATACTTCGACAGAAATACCACGTTTGTAGAGCTTGTCGGCAAGATGTTCACAGCCGTTTTTCGAATTCACGAAAATCAGTGCTTGGCGCCAGTCATTTTCTTTAATTAGGTGAGCCAGCAGCGCGGTTTTTTTGCCTTTATCTACGGTAAACACACGTTGAACAAGCGTGCTAGCTTCGCTGCTTTGCAGTTGCACTTCAACAGGGTTATTCAATAGCTCTTGAGTTAGCGCTTGCACTTCTTCAGGGAAGGTTGCTGAAAACAGTAAGGTCTGCTTCTGTTTTGGTAGCAGTGCCAACAGCTCCGACAGTTCCTCGGTAAAACCAAGGCTTAACATGCGGTCTGCTTCATCCAGTACTAAGGTTTTTACTCGGTCGAGTTTAACGGCATTGCTTGAAATCAGATCAAGTAAACGACCCGGAGTGGCCACCAAGATATCAGCCCCGCCACGTAGCGCGAGCATTTGGCTGTTTACCGATACACCACCGAACACACACACGGTTTTCATCGCGCCATTAAAGTGAGTCGCGTAAGACTTGATGTTGTCCGCCACTTGCTTTGCCAGCTCACGAGTAGGCACCAAAATAAGCCCAGTGACTGAGTTATTTTTTCGGTAAAGGCTTGGATGCTGATTAATGAAAATGTTCTGCAACATTGGTAGCGCAAAAGCGGCTGTTTTACCTGAACCTGTGTTCGCTCCAGCGATCAAATCACGGCCTGCCAATACACTTGGGATCACTTGCGCTTGAATCGGTGTAGGTTGTTGATATTCAAGCTCAGCTAGTCGTGCTAACAGGGGTTGAATCAGGTTTAGTTCAGCAAAGTTGGCTGGTGTTGTCGCAGTAGTCATTAATAGTAAAAGCTCAATACAAAGAGAATGGCGCGCATTCTAGCGTATTTACCTGCGCTTAAGTAGAGGAATGACAAAACTAAAGGGAGAGTAATGAAAGCATGAAGCGCGCTTAGTGTTTAAAGTGAATTGATTTCATTAAAGTAATTGCGAATATATAGTGTTTACGAGATGTTTTCGTGCTTAGCGTATTCAATATTCATGGAGTAATAACGTGTATATCGGTGAAATAGCAAAACGGTCAGGAGCCTCGCCTAAAGCGATTCGGCTCTATGAATCACTCGGGCTACTGGTTGATATTAAGCGGCAAGGCCGCTATCGAATTTATGATGAGCGTGATGTTAAATTTGTCCGCTTGATCAAAGACGCGCAAACCCTTGGCGTGAGTTTGTCTGATTTGCGCTCGCTAATGGTTGAACGAAATGAACTGAATTGGCACGCAGCGATTGAATTGTTGGCTGAGAAGCTAAATCGAATTGATCATGATATGAAGGCATTAGCGAGGCAGAAAGAGAAAGTTGAGCAGTATCGTTCTGAAATCGAAAAGTGTTTAAATCCTACTTAAAAAGCATTGACTCTGCCCTATAGGACAAGCGGTAAGCTTATGGTTTTATAGGGAGTAATATGATGTGTAAGAAAATTTTGGTCGTCAACGGTAACCCAAAACCTGACAGTTTTTGCGCTGAACTGGCTAACAGTTATATCGCTTCGAGCAAGCATAATGAAGTGAAACTTATCTCGTTACATGCGCTTGAGTTTGATTGTGACCTGACCAGTGGCTATGACGAGATTCAGGCGCTTGAGCCGGATTTGGTCGACTTTCAACAAGCGATCTTATGGGCGGAGCATGTGGTATTTGTTTTACCCGTTTGGTGGGGCGGAATGCCTGCTAAATTGAAAGGTTTAATTGACCGAACCTTTTTACCTGGCTTCGCCTTCAAATTCTTGGAGAATAAAACCATGCCGGAGAGGTTGCTCAAAGGGCGCACTGCTGATGTGATTGTCACCATGGACTCTCCACCATTTTACTATCGTTGGTTTCAAGGTAATCCAGTGGTTAAGCAGCTAGAGCGTACTATTCTAAAATTTAGTGGCTTCAAACGTGTCTCTGCGACTTACATTGGCCCTGTCATTAACTCTACGACGGTACAAAGAGATAAGTGGACTAAGCAGGTCGTTAAGCTTGCCAGCAAACGTGCAGTTGGTTAACCGCCTTTCCCAAAGAGCGTGGTTGCTTAGACTATCCCGCTCTCTGTACGGGGCTGTTTGTATACTCATGGTTTGTTCGTTGTTGTGGTTTTCCGTTGTTGTGTCATGCTTCGAGTATCGAAATGAAGATGTTTTTGCCACTCACTAGCGCAAAAAATACTTGGAGATCGTAGTGCTAACAAAACCAAGTAAAGATGATTGGATTCGCGGCGTTTTATATGCAACTGCAGTTGGGTTGCCTCTGTTATTACAACCTTGGATAGAAAGCCAAATTGTGGTGTTTATTACTCTTGGCGCTCTATTTACCTTGAGGCTCGATCCTCGTAGCCATGTTAAGCATCAAGCGATAGCGATGATCGGCGGAGTGGCATTAGTCATACTCGCCGGCGCTGTGGGTACGTTATTGGTCGGTCACTTCGAACTGGCGATTATCGTGCTTGTGGTTATCAGTTATTTGGCTGGTCAGCCAACAATAGAACAAAAATATTTCTCGTTACTAGGAAAGTTTGTCGCGGCGGCGTTTGTACTTGAGGCGGTTGGAAGCCCGGTTACGTTGATGACGGGTGTTGCTTTCTTTTGTGGCGGAGTATTGGCATTGATTCTAACCATTCTACAAGCTCGCTATTTTGCCACTCAGGTCAATGGGTGGTCACTGGTGGATGAATGGCAACAACTACGTTCTGGGAAGATCAATGGCCCACTGTATGGTATGACGCTACCGATCACTGTTCTGGTTTCGATTTTGAGTGCTCAATGGCTTAATGCTCAGCATGTCTCGTGGGTTGGTTTGACGGTTCTATTTGTGATGAATGTGGATACCGTGACCGCTTGGCGCAAGATTTGGATGCGAACTGTCGGAACCTTGTTGGGGGTGATCAGTGCCTATATTGTGGTGGTCTTTTTTCCGAGCGCACTGTTGTCCCTTACTATTGTGTTATCAGCCCTTTTTATGCCGATGTTTCTTCGTCAAAATTACATGATTTTTAGCTGGTTAATGAGTATGTTTGTGCTGCTGGTGGTCGATTTGGCGATGCTGCAAAGTGGCGGCGATGAGTTTTTGATTCAGTGGCGATTTATCGATACTCTCATCGGCTGTGGATGGGTTATGGTCAGTTTAAGCTTATTGCATTTAGGCAGGAAATGGTGGCCTAACCAACCCAGTAAAGGCTAATTTAAACGGTGGCTGAAAGGGCTGCTTGGTAAACGATTTGAGCCTATATACTCAGTTTTATTGGAGACGATGATGCAAGAAATCTACTTCGCTGGTGGTTGTTTATGGGGCGTACAAGAATTTATGCGCCACCTACCGGGAGTGATGAGCACGGAAGCCGGACGAGTGAATGGCAGCAGTGATACAACAAGCACGCCTTATGATGGTTATGCGGAATGTGTGCGTACACGGTTTGATCCCCTGCAGGTGTCGATAGCTCAGTTAATGGATTTTTTCTTTGAGATCATCGACCCATATAGCCTTAATAAGCAAGGCTATGATGTGGGCGAGAAGTATCGAACGGGCGTCTATAGCACCAACGCCGATCATCTCTCTCAAGTAAAACAGTATATTGCGCAGCGCAGTGACGCAGACAAGATCGTCGTGGAAGTCTTGCCAATGCTCAATTACGTTAAGAGTGATTTAGAGCATCAAGATAGGCTGACAAATCACCCTAACGATTACTGCCATATCCCGCTCGACTTACTGCATAAATACAAGTTGCAAGAATAGTTTTCTAACGGCGAATGCCGGTTATGGAACAATGAAAAAGGCCAGATTCTTCTGGCCTTTTTCATTTACTCTAATCAAGCCTAATCACTTGCCATTGTTTGCTGGTGACCAGATGATCGGTGACCTTGTTGATGGCGTGATGGGCTTTATCAACGATCATGTCGATGTCGTCTTTGGTGGCGATGAGTGGAGGAGCAAAGCCTAAAATGTCGCCGTGAGGCATTGCTCTGGCGATAAGTCCAGCTTCGCCACATGCAGCAGCAATCATTGGGCCGACTTTCATGTTGGGATCAAACGCCATACGACGCTCTCTCTGTGATGAAAACTCTAGTGCGTGTAACATCCCTACACCACGTGAATCACCAATGATGGGGTGCTCAGCAAAGGTCTCTGTCATGCGTTGTTGTAAATAAGCACCGTTGTCCGCCGCTTTTTGGATTAGGTTCTCCCGTTCAATAATGTCCAGATTACAGTTGGCGGCTGCAGCGCCCAGCGGATGGCCTGAGTAGGTATAGCCGTGACCAAATGCGCCCCAGTTATCGGTGCCGTTTTCCAATGTTTGCCAGACTTTATCGCCAACAATTACCCCGGAAAGCGGCTGATAAGCCGAGGTGAGCCCTTTAGCAATGGTGATAAGATCGGGACGCATCTCATAGTGAATCGAGCCAAATGGCGAGCCGATGCGGCCAAAACCACACACCACTTCATCGGCAATTAATAACACATCATACTTATCAAGCACTTGGCGAATCGCAGACCAGTAACCCTCTGGTGGTGGGACAATTCCTCCTGTGCCTAGTACCGGTTCGGCAATCATGGCCGCGACCGTTTCTGGACCTTCTTCAAGAATCATCGCTTCTAATTGATAAGCGCAATAAGCGGAGAACTCTAGCTCACTCATTGAATCATCACGGCGATGGTAGTAGTAGGGGGAAATGGTGTGCTTAATGCGCTCAAGCGGCAAATCAAAATGGGCGTGAAACAGCGGTAAGCCGGTCATTGAGCCAGAAGCGATGCTTGAACCATGGTAGCCTCGCTCGCGAGAGATGATTTTTTTCTTTTCAGGGCGACCTAATACATTGTTGTAGTACCAAACCAGTTTGAGTTGGGTTTCATTTGCGTCGCTACCAGACATGCCGTAATACACTTTGCTCATGCCTGAAGGGGCCATATTAATAATACGCTCAGACAATGTAACCAGCGCTTCATTGGTATGGCCGACATAGGTGTGATAGTAGGCGAGTTTTTTCGCTTGCTCGTAAATGGCCTCAGCCATTTCTTCACGGCCATAACCGATATTGACGCAGTATAAACCAGCAAACCCATCGATTAATTCGTTGCCGCAGGAGTCATGAATGCGAATGCCACTCGCGCCGGTAATGATCCGACCCGGAACTTCGCCATGCGCATATTGTTTAAGATGAGTTGAGGCATGAAAAACATGCTGGCGATCGCTATCGAGCAATTGTTGAGTTTTGTTATCCATCTAAAAACACTCCTAATTGTCGGGCTACGGGTTCAATCGAGAGGGAGATTACAACCGCAGCGTTATCTAGATTTACTTTTTTACGTCACCTTTTTTATGGTGAAAGAGGCATTGTGAAAATTTTAAAGTGAAACGAGTCACCACTTTATTTTTATATTCAGCTGCCGCTAGCGGTTGGTAGCGCGCCTAAGCAGCAATATTTAATTTCGCTGAACTCATCAAAGCCGTGTTGGCTACCTTCGCGGCCAAGACCGGATTGTTTCATGCCACCAAAGGGAATGGGATGACCGGTCATTTTCACCGAATTTACGCTGATCATGCCAAACTCTAAGCCGCGCATGCAGCGCCATATATCGTGAATATCATGACCATAGACATAGGCGGCGAGGCCATATTCGGTGTCATTACCCATTTCAATTACTTGGTCTATATCGTGGTAAGGCAACACTGCCGCTAACGGGCAGAAATTCTCTTCTCGATACACCGCCATATCGGGTGTGACATCGGCTAAAAGCGTCGGTGGGAAGAAGTTACCTCTGGTTGAAGTATGACCTTTTGCAGAAGGACTCTGTGCGACGATGCGCGCCCCTTTTGACAGTGCATCGTTGAGCAATTGCATCGCTTTTTCAGCCGCTTTGCGATTAATCAGCGGGCCAACGGTGACATCGGGGTCTAAACCGTTGCCAACCACTTGCTGCTCAACATGTTGAGCGAAATGTTCAAGAAAGGCATCGTAGTGAGTGTGGTGAACGAAGATGCGATTCGCAGCAAGGCAATCTTGACCTGAGGTTTGAAATTTTGCATCAGCAGCAGCCTGAGCCGCTTGGGCAATATCCATATCGGGTAAGACAATAAACGGCGCGTTGCCCCCCAATTCCATACTGCATTTTTTAACGGTGCTGGCGGCATCACTCAGTAGCAGCTTGCCAATCGGTGTAGAGCCAGTGAAGGAGAGCGCTTTGACCTTATCGGATTGACACACGACATGAGAAAAAGTGCTGGCTTTACCCGTTACGATATTGAATATCCCCGCGGGAATACCCGCTCGGTCAGCGAGTTCGGCTAAGGCGAGTGCGGAAAAGGGCGTTTCACTGGCAGGTTTGATTAATACAGGGCAGCCAATCGCCATAGCAGCGGCGGCTTTACGGGTGATCATCGCATTAGGAAAATTCCACGGGGTAATGAGCGCCGCTACGCCAATGGGCTCACGAATGGTAGAGAGTTGTGCGTTGGGAATGTGGCTGGGAATGGTTTCGCCATAACTGCGCCTTGCTTCTTCGGCAAACCAGCGGACAAAAGAGGCGCCATATTCAACTTCACCCAGCGCTTCGTTGTAGGTTTTTCCTTGCTCTATCACCATCAAATGGGCGAGGTCTTGCTTGGCTTCAAGAATCAGTTGGTACCAGCGCATCAGGTATTCGCCACGTTGGTCGGCTTGTAATTGTCGCCAAGGTTTAAAGGCATTATCGGCCTCAAGAACCGCTTGTTCCATTTGCTCACAACTGAGTTGTGTTGAGTAACCGACTATTTCATCGCTGGCAGGGTTATAAACGGGATTAAACTGCTCGCCACTTATCCACTTGCCATTAATGTAGGCAAGGTTACGGACCAGACGCACATCTGTAAGGGCGGCCATCATTTCATGTGTGGCTTTGGTTTCTTCAATAACAAATCGTCGAGCTGTGCTCATGGCAAATCCTCCAACTTGTCTATTTTCTAACAGAGAAGTGTGAGTACAGCGACAGCCGAGAGGCGGTAAAACGTTTTAGATAATCATGGCGTGTACTCACCGTTTGAAAGAAGCTGGCCGATTGAAGGAGACACCAAGCCAACGGCTTTCATAGTTAAACCTTAGGCGAGAAGCGGTGTGATTTTTTTCTGTAATAAGCGTTAAACGTGGTGAATTTTCTGAAATAGCGTGCGTTTTCGTGAGTTGATGGTTCGAGTTGGCTGGCTGAATTTGATCTAGTTTCGCGTTGTGGCTTCGGAATGGTGAATGACGCTGGCTTCGTCCTCATTGATGGCGAGTACTTGCTTTGGTTGCTTGACGATCTTAGTCACAATGTAGGTGTAATAGCGCTCAATGCCCATATTAGATTCGAGCCAGCGGTCGATACAACGTTGGTATTGGTCGATGTCAGCACACTTCAGCTTTACAACATAGTCAATGCCACCCCCGGTTGCGTAACATTCTAATACTTCATCGGTTTTAATGACTTGTTGCTCAAACTGTTTAAACGCTTGTGCGTTGTGCTGTTTCAGCGAAATTTCCACGAGAACTGTGGTGCACTTGTTGGTTTCGCTAAGTGAGATTTTGGCGCCGTATCCTTGAATGATGCCTGCCTGCTCCAGTTTTTTCACCCGTTCCCAGCAAGGACTAATGGAAAGGTTGATTTGCTGCGCCAATTGCGACTTAGTTATACGGCCATCATGCTGAAGAATTTGCAGTATTTTCATGTCGTATTTATCTAAGCGCATAGCGGTTCTCCTTGCTGTTACGTCTGGATGTAGAGGTTTAATGTTTGATAAAAAGATGACGAGGAAAGTCGCACAAAGTTTTGGCTCCTTGCTTGGTGATCACGATACTTTCGGTCGTTTCGAGCCCCCAATCTTCAAACCATAATCCCGGCATGAGATGAAAGGTCATGCCTTCCTGTAAAATCGTGTTGTCGCTATCACGCAGGCTCATGGTGCGCTCGCCCCAATCGGGTGGATAGCTCAAGCCTATGGGATAACCACAACGAGCGCCTTGGCGTGAGAATCCTGCTTTATCGAGAATGCGATTGAGGATTTGCGCCACTTCTGCGCAGGTGTTGCCCGGTCGGGCCGCGTCGATACCCGCTTCTAAGGCTTTTGTTAGGGCATGATCGGCGCGTTTGAATTTGTCACTGGGCTCTCCAAGAAAAATAGTGCGAGAAAGCGGGCAGTGGTAGCGCCGATGCGCTCCGGCGATCTCAAAGAACGTCCCTTCACCTTTACGAAAAGGGCGATCATCCCAGGTTAAATGGGGAGCGGAGGCATCGGCTCCTGAAGGTAATAGCGGCACGATTGCGGTGTAATCGCCAAAATGATCTTCATGGCCCAAAATCGCTTGGCGATTGAGCTCAGCGACTAAATGATGTTTTGGCAAACCCGGCTCAATCATGTCAAAAGCGACTCTATGCATGTTTTCGACAATCCGCGCGGCGCGATACATATAGTTAAGTTCAGTCTCTGATTTGACTGCACGACACCAGTTCACTAGCCCTGTGGCATCAACCAAGCTGGCATTAGGCAAATTGTCGCTAAGAGATTCGAACGCGGTGGCACTGAAATAGTAGTTGTCTTTTTCCACCCCAATTCTGCCGCGATCCCACAATCTTGGCTGTAGAACACTCTCGACGAGATAGGCCATTGGATGTAGCGGTGGATTCATCACATAGTGATCGGGGTAATAGGCGATGTTCTCGGCAGACATATAGACCGTGCGGTAAGCACCATTGGCATCTTGGCAGCGACCAAACCAAACCGGATCGTCAGATGGGCCAATCACCACGCATTGAGGCACATAAAATGACCAACCGTCGTATCCCGTCAACCACGACATGTTTGACGGGTCGTGAATGATCAATACGTCGATGTTTTTCTCTGCCATCGAATGACGAACTTTAACCAAGCGCTGTTGGTATTCATCATGGTCAAAATGCAAAGCAAAGCTTGTCATTTCCAATCTCCTTATTGAATCACTTAGCGGTGCCTTTGGTGGCCGTTGTGCTCTGCTAAGGTCGTCACAGTGAAGAAATCAGTCATTGCTGGTTAGCTTGGCTGCTGGGCTTCTATAGAGCTTTTATCTTGAATTGTATTGTTGTTCGATGAGGTGAATATGCCTTGGTTGTTTGACCGTTCGTTAAGAGGCAATCTTGGTAATCTCATTCACCAATTATCATCATCTCATCGATTTAATGGGTGTTATAAATATGTTAATTATCAGCTTGTGCTAAAAAAGCGATTTTCACAAGCGAAGGGGTGAAATAACTCTAGAGAATTGAGAATTGAGAATTGAGAATTGAGAATTGAGAATTGAGAATCCAGAATTGAGAAGAAAGAAGCGAGAGCGAGAAGAGCAGAGTGAGGAAAAAGGCCGAATTAATAAGTTCGGCCTTTGAGGTGAGTCAGTGGCAGTTAGCCTGTATTAGTTATAGCGTTTGATTAAGCGCGTAATAACGGCCTTTTTGCGTTAATAAATCATGATGCGAACCGTGCTCGATGACGTGACCATCTTCGATCAGACACACCGTATCCATCTTGTCGAGATTGACCAAGCGGTGGGTAATAAACAGCACGGTTTTATCAGCGAAGTGCTGCTCAAACAGGCGCATGATTTGTTGCTCAGTCTGTTTATCCAAACCTTCAGTTGGTTCATCTAGCAGTAGGATTGGCGCGTTATGCAGCAATGCACGAGCAATACCAATACGGCGCTTTTCACCACCAGAAAGCTGACGGCCACCATCACCAAGCCAAGCGTCTAAACCACTTTTCTCTGGAGTATCGCCTTGTAATAGTTTGCTCAAGCCGACCTTGTGCAGGGCGAGGCTGATTTCTTCGTCATCAGCATCCGGTTTAGCCAGGATTAAGTTGTCGCGTAACGTGCCATTTAGCACATCAACACGTTGACTGACCACAGTAACGGCGGCACGCAGTTGCGATTCACTCCATTGTTGAATCGGTTTGCCGGCGATCAGTAACTGTCCTTGATTCACATCCCAGTAACGCGTCAACAGTTGGATTAGGGTTGATTTTCCTGAACCCGTTTGACCAACAATTGCCATGCGATGTTTTGCTGGAATATGAAGGTTCACTTGCTCCACAACGGGTTGATGGCCATCAGGGTAGGTGAAGCTAACATCACGATATTCGACGCTAAACTGACCATCATGAGCTATTGGGCTTTCTGGGAACTGAACTTCTGGTTCGGCTAAGATCACTTCATTAAGGCGGCGAGCTGAGGTCAGCGTTTTACCTAAATGCTGGAAAGCACCTGCAATCGGCATTAGCAGTTCAACACTGGCCATCGTCGCGAAAGCAAATAGAGCAATCATTGGATCAGGTTTGGCACCCGCGACACCATCGGCGGCAAGCCAAAGCATCAGAACTAATGTCCAACCATTTGCCAGCATCAATAGCGCTTGAGCCAAGCCAGAGAAGTGCGCATTGACCAGTTGGTTTTTTAGCAGCTTTTCCTGCGCAGAGTAAATCGCATTGCGGTAGCGCTCTTCAGCACCAAACAGGGTCAGCTCACTGTAGCCTTGTAACCAATCTAGTGTGGTAATACGAAAATCGGCTTTGTTTTGCGTTAGTTCACTGCCGTTACGTTTGCCTAATTTGTAGAATAAAACTGGCCAAACGATGAGAAGAGTCAGCAATATGCCGCCAAGAGTTAAACCAAGAGTGGCATCAAACCAATATAAAACTGCGGTTAAGGCAGCAACGCCGAACACGCCAACCACAACGGGATTGATAAGACGCAGGTAGACATGGTCCATTGCATCAATATCAGCGACTAGGCGGTTAAGCAGGTCAGCATCACGTAAATTAGCCACTTTACCCGGCACAAGAGGGGCAAGTTTCTTAAAGAAGAAAATACGCAGATCAGTGAGCAGTTTAAACGTTGCATTATGGCTAACAACGCGCTCACCCCAACGACCAGCAGTTCGACCCATCGCACAGCCACGGACAAAAGCTCCGGGCAGCATGTAGTTGAACGTTTCACGGGCGATGGTTAAACCTGCCACTGCTGCCGCAGATAAGAACCAACCGGAAAGCGTGAGCAAACCGATAGAAGCGCCGACGGTAAGCAGCGCAAGTAGCATACCTAAAGTAAGGCCAAACCAATGTTTGCGATACAGTTTTAAGTAGGGAAGTAAATCACGCATCTAAGTTCCCCTCGTTGCTGTGTTGCATGGCTTGATTGGCAGATAACATTTGTTGGAATAAGCCATCGGTTTGAGAGAGCTGTTCAAACGTTCCGGCTTGAACGATTTGGCCGTCTTGCATAACCAGAATTTGTTCCACGTTTTGCAGAGGGGCCAGTTGGTGCGTCACGATAAGTGCACTTCGCTCTTGGATTTGGTTATTGAGACCTTGGGTAACAAGGTGTTCACTACGCGCATCAAGGCTGGCAGTTGGTTCATCTAATAGCCAGAACTGGCCATTTTGCAGCATGGCTCGAGCTAGTGCTAAACGCTGCGCTTGACCAACGGAAAGTCCGCCAGAACGATCAGAGACCGGATAATCAAGGCCATGTAGGTCAACAAATTCAGCGGCAAACGAGTCTTGCAACGCTTGCTTGATGACTGCTTCGCTAAGGTCATCTTTACCTAGCGTGATGTTGTCACGAATCGTGCCGTGCACCAACAATGGGTTTTGTCCAACCCAACTAATATGTTTGCGCCAATCGGCTAGGTTCAGCTCGGTACGTTCAATCCCATTAATGGTTAAAGATCCTTGGTAAGGTAAAAAGCCTAAAATCGCATTCACTAAGCTGGTTTTACCCGCGCCACTTGGACCCACGAGAGCGGTGGTTTGTTGTGGACGCAATTCAAACGTAATAGGGCCGAGCAGTTTCTTACCCTCTAAGCTAAACACTTCTAAATTAGTTGCTTTGATGGTGATGTCGTTTGGATTTTGCAGTGGCTTATCGCCTGACTTTACTGCAGTAACATCAGTATCTAGAAATTCTACGATACTTTCTGCAGCGGCGACGGCTTGCTGCTTGGCGTGATAGAAGGTGCCGAGATCGCGAAGCGGTTGATAAAATTCAGGGGCAAGGATCAGAACAAACATACCGGCAAACAGAGTCACGGCTGCGCCATAACCGCCAAAGTTAAGTTCACCAATGAAGGCAAAACCAAAGTAAACCGCGGTCAAGGCAATCGAGATCGACGTAAAGAATTCCAATACTGCAGAAGAGAGAAAGGCAATACGTAATACTTCCATTGTGCGTGAGCGGAACACTTCGGAAGCGCCTTGCATCAATTCTGTTTCTGCTTTGGTGCGGTCAAATAAGCGAATGGTGGTCATCGACTGTAGACGATCGTAGAAATGACCTGAGAGACGTTGCAAGGCCTTAAAGTTTTTTTGTCCCGCATCGGCCGCTTTAATGCCGACTAAAGCCATAAATAGCGGAACTAATGGTGCGGTGAGTAAGAAGATTACCCCGGCAGCCCAGTTAACTGGGAAGACGACCACGAGAATAATAAAAGGCACCATGACAGCTAAAGACATCTGCGGCAGATAGCGAGCGAAGAAATCGTGCATTTCTTCCACTTGCTCAAGCAGGAGGGTTGCCCAAGAGCCTGCGGGCTTACCTTTGATGTAAGCAGGGCCGAGTTCGCGCAGTTTGTCGAGAATCAACTGGCGAATGTAGATACGAATTTGTTCACCACAGCGGTAACCAGCAATTTCGCGTCCCCATGAGCATAGGGCACGCAACGCGATGGTAATCGCTAATGTGACAAACTGGCCAATAAGCGCTGACTTATCGACTTGTTCGATGATCAATTGATGAAGGATGGAAGCGAGCAATGCTGCTTGCCCCAAAAGGAGAACACTTGAAAGTACGCCTAAACCGACAGCAAGGAGTAGCCAGCGCTTAGCCAGTTTACTTTGCTCTCGAAGCCACTTGTTCAAGCCGCGTTGTTTCTTTTTATCCATTATGAAGGCTTACTGCTGTTTTTTATTATTTGTGAACGGTTGAGTATACAAAAGAAAGCCCCGCGGTAATACCGCAGGGCTTTAGGGATTTAGTGAAAAAATGTGAGTAAACTCGGCTGAGGGCGATTTTACGCTTTGTCAGCTAGGCTATCGAGGTAGCGTTCTGCGTCCAATGCGGCCATACAGCCCGTACCTGCTGAAGTGATTGCTTGGCGGTAATTGTGGTCCATGACATCACCCGCAGCGAAGATACCTTCGATACTGGTTTGGGTTGCGTTGCCATCAAGTCCTGATTTAACAACGATGTAGCCATCTTTCATTTCTAATTGACCGTCAAAAATCGCGGTGTTTGGCTGGTGGCCAATAGCGATAAATGCGCCCATTACAGCTAACTCTTCGATGGTGTCAGATTGGGTATCTTTCAAGCGAACGCCTGTTACACCCATATCGTCACCCACAACTTCTTCCAAAGTGCGGTCGGTATGCAAAATAATATTACCGTTTTCAACTTTGTCCATTAGACGGTTGATGAGGATTTTTTCCGCACGGAAACTATCACGACGGTGAATAAGATGCACTTCAGCGGCAATGTTTGAAAGATACAAGGCTTCTTCAACGGCGGTATTACCACCACCGACAACGGCGACTTTCTGATTGCGATAGAAGAAACCGTCACAAGTTGCACACGCCGATACGCCGCGACCTTTAAACGCTTCCTCAGACTCTAAACCAAGATATTTAGCCGATGCACCTGTAGAGATAATTAAAGCATCGCAAGTGTATTCGCTGCTATCGCCTTTTAGGCGGAATGGACGCTGAGTGAAATCCACTTCGTTGATGTGATCAAACAGCATTTCAGTCTCAAAACGTTCTGCATGCTCTTTCATGCGTTCCATCAATGCCGGGCCGGTCAAACCTTCCGGATCTCCAGGCCAGTTTTCAACTTCAGTTGTTGTGGTTAGCTGACCACCTTGCTGCATACCGGTCACCAGTACTGGTTTTAGGTTGGCACGTGCAGCATAAACTGCCGCGGTGTAGCCCGCTGGGCCAGAACCAAGAATTAGTAGGTTGCAGTGTTTTACGTTGCTCATTAGCGCTCCATTAGCATTACCCGAGCTACGCCTTAGGCGAGGTGGGGCTCACTGTACGTTGAGATTGTTTCTGATTGTAATAGAAATATTGGGGAGGGGAAAAGGACATTCAAGCCAACTATTACAAATAATTGGCTATAGCTTAGAACCAAGCTAAGCGGCTGAATTGAATAACAAACGCATGATGGCCAGTCAACTCATCTAGTTTTAGATAAGCCTAGGATTTTATGTTGGTGTATATCTCTACCATCTTGGGTTTGCGTGGGGTTATGTGTTGTATTGTTTAATTTTACCGATTCATATTTTGAGTTTTATTGATTTGTCGGAATTAATGCGCAATAGTTAATGTAATGAAAATGTTAAACTTGCAAAGGTGTATATTCATTAAGGAGTCGATGATGATACATAATCATGAGAATACGCTGCAGCTGACTCAACTGAGCCGCAATGCGATTCGCCAACTTTCCCCTTCATTTGGCACGTTGCCACATACTAAGCATGCAGATGGGCAATATCGTTTACGTCGTTATTCTGTGATCCGCTTTGTTGATGGTAAGGTGATTGCGACGGACAAAAACGCCTTCGTGCAATCTGAAGATATTAATCATTTTCAAGGTGATATTGTGCGTCAATTTGAGCCTTTGCTTGATGCAACGCTAACCAGCCAAGGAATGCAAGAAATGTGCGCCTTGTTTGTCGAAAGCAATGAACTTGCAAATGGGCAAGAGATTGAAATCCATCAGATACGTGTGACGGCTATCTTTGATGAAACACAAGTTGCACCGGAAGGTGTGCACCAAGATGGCTTTGATCATATTGCCCTTATTGGTATTGACCGCCATAACATCGTGGGCGGAGAAATAATGCTATATAACGATAATCATGAAGCGCCATTTTTTAGGAAAGTACTGGAAAATGGTGAAGTGGCGTTGTTAGCAGACAGCAAATTATGGCATAACGCTTGTCCTATTCGAGCGATTGACCATCATAATGAAGGTCACATGGATGTGTTTGTTTTGACGGCTAAGGATGGTGTTGATGAGCTTCACTCCTGAGCGTGTACGAGCACAATTTAGCGCTTTGCATCAGCGGCATAATAATCAAACCGTCAGTTTTTTTGATGGCCCGGGTGGGGCACAAGTGCCGATGTCGGTGCTCGATGCAATGAGCGCTTATCTAGGCTACTCCAATGCCAATTTGGGTGGACATTATTTTACTAGCCACAAAACCAATCAATTGCTTAGTGACGCGCGTAGTAGTTGCCAAGCGTTGTTGAATGCGCCCAGCGCCGATTCAATCGTATTTGGTGCCAATATGACTTCTCTGACTTTTTCTTTGAGCCGGGCGATTAGCCGCAATTGGCAAGCGGGAGATGAGGTGATTGTCACAGCCCTTGATCACTATGCCAATGTGAGTACTTGGCAGCAGGCTGCGGAAGACAAGTCTGTTCAAGTCTTTATGGCCAAAGTCGATCCAGAAGATTGCAGCGTTGATATTGAGCACCTACTGTCATTGATTAACGAAAAGACACGTTTAATTGCGATTACATTAGCGTCTAATACCACAGGATCTATTGTCGATATTGCACCAGTGATCGCAGCGGCGAAAGCGGTAGGTGCTCAGGTGTATGTGGATGCCGTGCACTACGCGCCGCATCACCTTATTGATGTTCAAGCACTTGAGTGTGATTTTTTGGTCTGTTCCGCTTATAAGTTTTGTGGGCCGCATATCGGTATTGCCTATATTGCCCCCAAATGGTTGCAAGTATTGCAGCCTTATAAAGTTGAGCCTGCCACAGATCTTGGGCCGGGACGCTTTGAAACCGGGACACAAAGTTTTGAAGCCTTAGCTGGCCTGGTGGCAACGATTGAGTTCCTCGCTCAATGGGCCGATGAGAGCCTGACGCTCAGAGAGCGTTTAGAGCAGAGTTTTAAAATTTATAATCGCTATGAAACTCAATTGAGTGACTATTTTCTGCTGCGTTTAGGCAAAATGAAAGGGGTCACATTGTGGGGGCGGGATGTGGCGGACGCCAATTTGCGCACGCCAACCTTTGCACTGACGTTCGCGGGCATTGATCCGGTGAATGTCGCTAAAGCATTAGGCGAGCAAAATATATGCCTGTGGAGTGGCCACTTTTACGCTTTGGGTTTGGTGCGCCAACTTGATCTAGAAAGAAGCGGTGGTGTGGTACGAATTGGCATGATGCATTACAACACGAAGGCGGAGGTAGATCGTTTGTTTGACGCGCTTGAGCATTTTTGTGTTGATGATTGAATCGCGGATCATTAATCACTACGGTGATGCTCAGTTGTCATGTTCCAATAAAAAAGCCGCGTCTAGCGGCTTTCTGTGTTTTATGAGTGATGTCATGAGGACGGCTTAGTTTAAGCCTCGTCACTCACTTCCACTTCGTATGAGGTGAATTTACGTACGTTGATCACACCAGTATCAAAGATTAAATACTGGCCCTTGATGCCTTTTAACGTGCCGGTGACCACTGGGTTTTTATCAAAGTTGTGCGAAACAATTTTAGTTGGATGCTCGTTAACAGGGTAAGCAATCGGTGTTATTGCCTCATTGAGTATCTCAATCGCATCATCACCAAATTGTTGTTTAATCTCAGCGATTTTTTCTTCAATCAATGGCAGTAACTGAGCAAATTTCTCTTCAAGCGGCAGTGGTGCGCCATCTTCTTTGAGCAATGTACGCCAATTGGTTTTATCGGCGATATGTTTTGCTAACTCGATTTCGACTAAGCCCGAGATATAGCGGCTTTTCACTTTCAAAATCGGTAGGCCTTGGGTTGCGCCTTGATCGATCCAGCGAGTGGGGATTTGCGTGTGGCGAGTAATGCCGACCTTCAAGCTTGAGGTGTTTGAAAGATAGACGTAATGGTCAACCATGCAGTTTTCTTCGCCCCACTGCGGTTCACGACAAGTGCCTTGCTCATAATGGCAGGTTTCTGGCTTCATGATGCACATATCGCAGCTTGCCAATTTCTTCATGCAGACAAAACAGTGGCCTTGAGAGTAGCTTTTCTTGGTTTTTTTTCCACACGATTGACAAAATATATTACCCGTGTGAGTTAGCGTTAGTGACTTACCTAGAAAAGGTTTCAGATCAACAAGTTGATCACCGACAGGCAGATGGTAGTGAACTTCTTGCTCGAGAGAGGCTCGCATTTTTTTTAGCGTACCGGTTGTGATTAACGACATGACTTTGCTCTATATGTTTTTTTATTGGGTGGAATCGGTGACGATCCGTTTCATGACTATGTTAACAGAAATATGAACCCTTTTGTTTAACTGTACATTTTCATCCGGCAACGGTTCACAAGTTATCCGTCTGCCGTGTTGTATGAGCTGCCTCATAAATATTGTGCTACTTACTGATTTTTAGTTGTGTTGGTCTGCTGAGTTAAGTAAATTTGCTCTTAAAAATAAGATTTAATTCAAACGTTAGTGTGCTTGTCTGGCTGGAATGTGAAATTGAAAACAATTCATAAACTTATATTTGGCTTATTCATCTTTACGATATTTGTTGTAACGTTACATTGGCTTTATGGCGAGAAAAAAATTTATCGCGTTAGTCCAAGCCAATATACCTATCTTGCAACCAATGATCAGTTACAAAAAGGCGCCTCCACCAGTTCAATCAGCAGGGAAGGTGATGAAGTTATTCTTGACTGTGAACTCAAAGTTAGCGCGGATTATAAGTGGCCATACTGTGGTATCTCCATTTTGTATGATAACGAAGACCCGACGCGAGGAAATGATCTCTCTGATTATCACACCGTACGTTTAGATGTGGACTTTATCCGTCTTGATGGTGATACCAACCCCGCCCTACGTGTCTACTTACGCAACTACAACCCAGTCTATTCTCTACCAGATAACGAATATACCCATAAATATAATGGCCTTGATTACCGCCAAGCTGACTACTCTCAAGTACTGGAAGTACCACTGAAAAGTTTACAAGTATTAACTTGGTGGTTAGTGGATAACCAAATTCCGATCGCGCATTCAGCACCTGAATTTAACAACGTCAACCGAATTGAATTTGCCACTGGCTCAGGAACGCCCGTCGGGAAGTATCAACTACGTATTCGTAGTATTGAATTTGTCGGTCATTATATTGACGGCGAAATATTAATGTTGATGCTGCTGTTTCTTTGGGTTGGATTAGCGCTGATATTTAGTGCAACGCAAATTCATCGCAAGCAACGTATTTTGAGTGAATCAGAAGCACGCCGCCAGCATCTAAAATTGTTGAACCGCTCATTGCGGGAAGAAAATACCCAGTTTGCTGAGTTGGCGCACCGTGATGCTTTGACTGGGGCGATGAATCGTCATTCTATTCGTAATTGGCTGGAACAAGAGTATTACCCTGAACGTGAACTCAAAACGCAGTTGACTGTAATCTATCTCGATATCGATTATTTCAAACAAGTTAATGATGTTCATGGCCACAAAATGGGTGATGATATTCTGCGAGAATTTGCCATTGTCGTGATGTCGGAGTTGCGCGCTAGTGATCGTTTTGTTCGCTGGGGTGGTGAAGAGTTTGTGGTTTTTTGTCCGAACAGCACACTACGCCACGCTTCAATTTTGGCGGAACGGTTAAGACAAAAAATCGAACTGCATAAATGGATGCATGGTGAAGTATTGACAGCGAGCCTCGGTGTTGCGGAGTTAGGTCAAGAAACAGCGATTGATATGCTTACGCGAGCGGATGAAATGCTTTATCGAGCTAAGCGAAGTGGTCGAAACCGAGTGGAAATCGAGAGTCAGGAACAATAACGAACAGAATGAATGGGGTTTTAAGCTAAGTTATTCGCCACGACTTTCTCTCATAGATGATTTTGTCTCATAGATGATGAAAACGCCCCAATGATGGGGCGTTTTTTTGTGTTGGATATGCGTTAGTTAGAGTTTAAGGTTGCTCTTGCTCTTGCTCTTGCTCTTGCTCTTGCTCTTGCTCGTCTATCGTAACAATAGGCTCTTTCGGGCCGAGAAACTTAGGTTTCTCTCCAGTGATGTAAAGATCAAGTACTGCTTTGACCCGGGCAAAGACTTCACGAAAGCGCACTTTAAACCCTGAGTGGGAAGAAGGGCCGGCCACAGCCAAACATTTCGCTTGGATATTGTGATAATTAGCGATAAACAAGGCGCGTTCACAGTGGAATTGTTGCGAAATGATCAAGAAATTGTCGGTATCAAATATCTCTTTAGCACGAACCACGGAATCTAAAGTACGAAACCCTGCGTAATCAAGGTAAATACGCTCTTCAGGGATCTCTGCACGTAATAAGTCGCGTTTCATGGTCCAAGGTTCGTTGTATGAACGATGGGCGTTATCGCCACTGAGAAGAAAATTATCCACTTTATCTTGCTGATAAAGTTCAATCGCAGCATTAATACGATGTAGGTAATACTCATTGAGTACTTTACCTAAATATTTGCTAGTACCTAAAACGACCGCGACATCGTATGAGGTAACCTCATCGGCTGAAAAATAGAGTTGGTCTTGCGTTTGATAGCTGACCCAGCGGTCAATGGCAAATAGAGCGACCACAAGCAGTACCACTGAAATGAGTGATAACTTCAGAGCATTAACTATCCATCGTAAATGGATTTTATTCAAAAGGTTATAAAAAATCTTACGCACTAAATCTGTCTATTCCGTTGAGCCCAAAGACCGATGACAATAAAACTTGTCACGACAACAATAAACATTGTGCCATACGGAAGTTGGCCTAATGTCTTGGTAAGGTAAGGTGTTGCTTTTACGATGATTAAGCCGTAACCAAACGCATTGATCAAGATGAAGACAATCGTTCTTATGGCAAAGTTCTGACTTCGGAGTAATTTTCGTAGGCTAGAATTGATTTCACCACCAAACATCACCAATGCACACGCAATCAGAGCCGTAGCAATCTCACTTAAATAAGAGGCGATGTATTGTCCGGCTGGGGCTAAAAATTCAAACATATCAATTTAATTCAAAGCCCCTAAAAGGGGCTTTGTTTCTATTTAACGTTAATTAAAATAGCGTTTAGAACGCAGTACGCTTGTAGCGACGGTAAACTGGCTGCCAGAAGTAAGCTTCGATCGCTTCTTCTAGTGCTTCGTCAGTGATTTCCTGAGCTACGCCTTGTTCAATGGCTTTCTTACCTACGGCGAAGGCAATTTTCTTCGATACAGAGTGAATTGCTTCTAGTGGTGGCAGCAGCGCACCTTGGCCATTGATTGCCAGTGGAGAACACGTTGCAAGTGCACGGCTTGACTCTTGCAGCATTTCGTCGGTAACACGACGTGCAGAGACAGCAAGCACACCTAGACCGATACCCGGGAAGATGTAGCTGTTATTGCATTGCGCGATTGGGTATGTTTTGCCATCGTGTACAACTGGATCAAATGGGCTACCTGTTGCAACAAGCGCTTCTCCATTGGTCCAACGAATAATGTCATTCGGTGTCGCTTCAACACGGCTAGTCGGGTTTGATAGCGGGAATACGATCGGACGTGCACAATGTTTGTGCATTTCTTTGATCACATCTTTGCTAAATAGACCTGGCGCACCAGATACACCAATCAGAACGGTTGGTTTTGCATTTGCCATAACGTCAAGCAATGAGAAACCATTGCCTTCGTTTGGCCATTCAGCGGTATTTTCAGTTGGCTGAACTAGGCGTTGTTGGAAGTCCAACAGATTTGGCATGCCTTCTTGTAGCAGACCCCAACGGTCAACCATGTAAACTTGCGAGCGAGCTTGAGCATCAGAAATACCTTCTGAGACCATCTGCGCGATAATCGCTTCGGCAATACCACAACCCGCGGAGCCTGCACCTAAGAAGGTGATGCGTTGGTCAGATAGTTTGCTGCCAGCGGCCTTACATGCGGCGAGCAGTGAGCCTACGGTGACCGCCGCAGTGCCTTGAATATCATCATTGAAGCAACAAATACGGTTTTTGTATCGCTCAAGCAAAGGCATCGCGTTCTTCTGAGCGAAATCTTCAAATTGAACTAATGCTTCTGGCCAACGACGCTGTACTGCTTGGATGAACTCTTCGACGAAAGCATCGTAATCTGCACCAGTGATGCGTGGATGACGCCAGCCCATGTACATAGGATCAGCTAGACGTTGTGGGTTATTGGTACCCACATCAAGCACGATAGGTAGCGTGTAAGCAGGGCTGATACCGCCACAAGCGGTGTATAGAGCCAACTTACCGATAGGAATACCCATGCCGCCGATACCTTGGTCACCCAGACCAAGAATACGCTCACCATCGGTGACTACGATCACTTTGACGTTGTGGTTTGAGGCATTGTTTAAGATGTCATCAATACGATCGCGGTTAGCGTAAGAGACAAACAATCCACGGCCACGACGGTAGATATTGGAGAAGTTCTCACAGGCGGCACCTACCGTTGGGGTGTAGATGATTGGCATCATTTCAGAAATGTGGTTCTGAACTAAACGATAGAAAAGCGTTTCGTTAGTATCTTGAATATTACGCAGGTAAATGTGCTTATCCATGTCATTTTCGAAACTGCGGTATTGTTGATACGCACGCTCCACCTGTTCTTGGATCGTTTCAGTCGTCTCTGGCAGGAGACCTTCTAAGTTGAAGGAGATGCGTTCTTGAGCGCTAAACGCACTGCCTTTATTAAGCAATGGAGTACTAAGAAGCGCAGGGCCTGCGAAAGGAATATAGAGTGGACGTTTGTCGTTATACATTGCGAACCTATTATCGGGTACGAGGAACAGTTGTGCGTGTGTTCGATGCCAGTTAAGAGTCATAACATGGTAATCTGTAAGGTATTGTAACGTGGCTTGCTATGGTCGACAAGAAACACGATTCGAAGTGGGATCTTAATACCCACTTATTCTCATTGTCGTTATAATCATCGGGTTAATTCCTAGATTATCTTGCTATGACTTCATTACCAATAGACACCTTACGCGAAAAGTTTCTCGTACAACTCACCAAAAATCATCTGATTGTTGAAGCGGAAACCGGTTCTGGAAAATCAACCCGTTTACCTGTTTGGGCTTCAGAACAAGGACGTGTATTGGTGATTGAGCCGCGTCGAATCGCTTGTACTTCTCTCGCGCAATACTTAGCACAGCAACGTAACGAGCCAGTCGGACAATCTATTGGTTATGCGATAAAGCTAGAAACTCGCTTTAATGAAACGAGCGAAGTCGTCTTTGTGACTCCCGGTGTTGCGCTGCGTTGGTATAGTGAAAACCAGTTAGCAGATTACGATATTGTTATTGTCGATGAATTTCATGAACGTCGCTGGGACACAGACCTATTAGTTGCGTTACTAAAAAAACATCAAAAGCATCGCCTGGTGGTGACCTCAGCAACCATTGAAGGGGCAAAATTGGCCAGCTATGTGGGGGCCGAACGCCTACATGCAGAAGGACGTAACTTTAAAGTTAGTTTGCAATATCGCGCCAGCGAGTCGCGTCAACTGCCCGATAGCCGGCAGTTGGAGCAACGAGTAAAACAGGAAGTACTCCACGCTTTAGAATCTTGTCGTGGTGATGTATTAGTTTTTCTTCCTGGGCGTAAAGAGATCACTCAGTGTACGCAAATGTTGCAGAGCCTAGAGGGAATTATCGTTGCGCCTTTACATGCGTCGGTGAGCGATGAGCAGCGTGAAGTTGCCCTTAATATCCAAGCGCAACCCAAAGTGGTATTAGCGACTAATGTGGCTGAAACCTCATTAACCATTCCTAATATTGCATTAGTGATAGATTCCGGCTTAGAGCGTCGTACCGAGCAGCGCAATGGTCGCACGACGTTGAGCTTAAAACACATTTCACAAGCTAGCGCCAAACAACGAAGTGGACGGGCGGGGCGTGTTATGGATGGCGTTTGTGTTCGCCTTTATGGTGAGCATGCAGCGCTCGCTTTAGTGACACCGCCAGAGATGCATCGCGAAGCGTTGACCGAGGCGATGCTTGCTGCCGCCTGTTGTCATCAGCCGTTATCCTCATTAGATTTTCTCGAACCGTTGCCAGAAAAAACGCTTCACCAAGCGACTCAATTGCTGCTAAACATGCAGGCGATCGATGAGCAGGGAAATGCGACTGAACATGGACGCAAGATGTACCCATTGCCGATTGATGCGCTGCTGGCAGATTTGGTCACTCGTATGCCTTCGAAGGCGCTAAAAGAGGCAATGATCGATTACACAGCCGCTTTAGCGACACCGGCAAAACTCTATCGCATTATTGGCAATGAAGAGCAACAAGAGCAATTGGCCCAGCAAGAACCGTTAGGGTGTGATGTGCAACTTGCGATTGGCTTAATTCGAGGTGAGTCGTTTTCGGCGTTGGAAATAAGTAATGACGCACTGAATGACGCCAGAGCGTTAGCAGCACAGATGCGTGAGGTTTTTGAACTGCCTCAACTTGAAGTCGCATCACGATATCGTCATGGTGATCTGGTCAACGCTATCGCCGTTTTACACCCGGAGTTGGTCTTTATTCGTCGTGAGAAAAGAAGAGAAGCGCTCGCAAACGGGATTATTGAGGTCACACTGGGACGAGAAAGTCGTTTTAACAAACAAGCTGAAGCCGCTATCGTGTTAGATACGCACAGTTTACCCGGTAGAGGGGTTAAACAAACACTGACACTGGCAACTCAAGTATTACCGCTAGAGCTTAGTGCTTTGCAAGCGCTTGGGCTTGGTCAGTGGCAAGAAGGTGCGGTCATCGTTGAACAAAATCAGGCGGGGCAAGAGCAAACCTATATAGAAATGGGGCTAATTTACGCCGGCCGTACGATTGCGACTAAGCGAGAGCTGGCGCAGGGCGCGTTGGCCATCACGCCGATTCTAAAAGCCGTCATTGCAGGAGATCTCCTCGCTGGCTTTTATCCGATGCGCCACCGCCAAATACTACTTTGGCGTTTGTATGTTGAGTTAGGTCTTGCTGAGCAAAAAGAGCATCATCAGGTGACTTTCGAAGGTTGGTTTACCGAGCAATTGCAGCTACTGGACCTCACCGATATCGATGAACTTGAATTGTTCTGCGCTGAAGATTTTGTTTTTGAGGGTATTCCCGATTGGCAATACGATGATTTCGCCGAACGGTTTCCGTTCACACTGGCACTGGGCGATCTTAATTTGGACGTTGAGTACCAACCAGCAGCCAAGTTAGTGACGGTGCTATATCGTGATGGCTTGCGTAAAGGCGACCCCAAGCGCTGGGAGCTACCACGTTGGCAAGGTTGGCGAGTGAAATATAAAAAGGCGAGTCGCATCATCGATATAAAATAGTGATGAAACATGTGTAATAGGTAATGATTTATTTTAGTAAGTCAAATATTGCGCAACAGGTTTTATATGTCACTTGCTTGTGGAAACTTTGTTATTTGATTGGTTTTTATATGCCATTTTGCCTCACAAAAAGGGTATAAAAGACCATTGTTCTATATCCTATTGCTATATGTATTTAGTTGGCCGATATTGAGTGTGTTGTGTTGCCAATATCGGGGGATGATATGGAACGTCAAGGCAAGACATGTGTGGTGTTTGACTATACCTCTTTTCTCGGCGCTTCGTGCAGTAAGAAATGGACGTTTCTTGAAGCATTGAGCACCATCGCGCCAGTATTTACTATTGCGTGGAAAGATACTGTCGAGCTATCTCGTAGTCCTGAAGAAAGATTATGGGAACAGGCTATGAAGTCGCTTTCTGCTAGTCGTAGTGATGAGTCAAATATCCATACACTGGTAAAACTCGCCAAATCAGAAGGAATAGACGAACTAAAGTTGGTTATGCCTTATGAGTTGGAATCCGAGTTAATTGAACGGCTAAAAATGCGTTCGCAAGTAAACATTCAAAATCTACAACAAGATGAATGGATGATTACGTTATAAAGGTTTAAGGCTTGTTGTCATTCAATAGGCCTTAAACCTTTTCACGAACAATGCTCCGAATACTCTATTCCTATTTCGTTCCATTCCTAGAGCCTGCTACCCTCATTTATTGCGGTAATTTTCCACGCCAATCCACAGTTTCAGGTTGTTAACTTGTTGTTTTTAGATTTGATTACTACGATTATTTTTATGCGTAAATAAACACTGGTAGTGAATAAAGGATAAGGAGATCAGATGGAACTGAATCCATTCAGAAAACACCTCGTGACTTGGTTGGTTTTTGCGATTACGTTGCCGATCTCTCTTTCCTGCTTTGGGCAAATAGGCCTATCGGATTATCGATATGGTTATGTTGAGTTTGCTTCTGGTTCGTTAGATGAAGACATCGGTGGCAATAGCAACATCACCGCCATTAATACCGGTGGTAAGTTACCTATTGATCAGCGTTGGTTAGCAACACTCGATTATTCCGCTCGCTTTATTCACCCAGAGAAAACCACCACGGAGATTTACACGCTCTTGCCTGGTGTTGCTGCTCGTATAGATGCGGGGCCGGGATTGGAGTTTCTTGTCGGCGGGAAAGCGGGGATGCAATGGGCACGGCTAACCGATGACGATACCGATGTAAAACTCGAAAGCAGCAATGAGTTTGTTTGGGGCCTGGAAATTGGTTTGATCTATAACATTACACAGCGTTGGCGCTTAGCAACTGATGCCGAGTTAAATCGTAGTGACATATTAGATGTGGATATCTATTCACTACGCGCTGACTATCGGATCAACTCAGGTTTTACCGCTGGTGCATTTTATAGCCATCGAGAAAGTGATCGGGGTTCGACCAATGAAGGTGGTGTAGCGTTGAAGCTATTTTTTTAGTGCCTCACTGAAGGGCGGCTTAAACTGTGGTCAATTTGAAATAAAAAAGCCAGCGGAAGCTGGCTTTTTAGATTGGGCTGTTTACTTGATTACATTACAGCAGCAATGCCTTGGCACAGTGGCAGCATGTTCGATTTTGTCATGCCTGCAACACTGATACGGCCAGAGCCAACAATGTAGATTGCGAACTCATCTTTCAGACGAGCAACTTGATCTTTATTTAGGCCAGAAAACGAGAACATGCCGTTTTGGCGCTCGATAAAGCTAAAGTCTGCATCCACACCTTGTTGCTTCAGTGTTTGTACAAACAGTTCGCGCATCTCTTGAATACGATCACGCATTTCTTTTACTTCCGCTTCCCATTCAGCGCGTAGACCAGCATCATTTAGGATGTAGGTCACTACTGCCGCACCGTGTGCTGGTGGGTTAGAGTAGATAGAACGGATGATAGCTTTAACTTGAGAGAATGCGGTAGCGGCAACATCTTCATTCTCACCAACCAGTGTGAATGCGCCAACGCGCTCGTTGTACAAACCGAAGTTTTTAGAGAACGAGCTCGCAATCAGAATCTCTTTATTGTATTTCGCAAAAGTACGTAGACCCGCTGCATCGTCTTCTACGCCAGCGCCGAAACCTTGGTACGCAAAATCGAATAATGGTAGCAGTTTTTTCTCTGCAACGATTTTTGCCAGAGTTTCCCATTCATCGGCTGTTGGATCGATACCGGTTGGGTTATGGCAGCAACCGTGTAGTAATACAATATCGCCCGCAGTTGCTTGTTCAAGATCGGCAACCATCGCCGCAAAATCTTTCTCTTTAGTTTCTGCGTTGTAGTAGCTGTATTGTGCAGTTTCAAGGCCAGCAGCGGTAAATACACCAATGTGGTTTGCCCACGTTGGGTTACTTACCCATACTTTTACATCACCAAGTTGGCGTTTAATAAACTCACCGGCAACGCGTAGCGCACCTGTACCACCTGGTGCTTGGGCTGTTTTAGCACGTTTATCAGTAATGATTTCTGCATTTTCACCAAACAGTAACTTTTGTACCGCTAGGCCATATTCTGATGTACCTTCGATGGTTAGGTATGACTTGGTTTTCTCGGTTTCAACTAATGCTGCTTCCGCTTTTTTAACGGTTGCAAGTACAGGCGTTTCACCTTGTTCATTTTTGTAAATACCAACACCGAGGTTGATTTTTTCAGCGCGAGGATCCTTTTTAAACTCTTCCGTGAGGCCAAGAATCGGGTCTGCCGGAGCAGCAACTACTTTTTCAAACATAATTGTCATCCATGTTAATCGAAGGGGATAATTGTAATAACTTGAATATTTATACCTTTATGACGCACGAGTGACAACACAAAAGCGTTAGAAACAACAAATTTTATTGATTAGCTGTTAAACCTTGTTCGATGGGCGGAGTTTTTATCAATTATGATTATAAGAACAGCCTCTTAGCGGTACTCCTTAATATCGAAATGGCGCTAAATGAAGTGCTGAATGATGGATTCGTGTGAAGATGAGCCCTTATAAAATCGGACCAAATTTGATTTGCCTCAATTTTCCCGTTGCCGATATTGATGTTTTGCCGCCATTTTTTATTAAAACGGGGTGAGTAGGGGATTAGAGGACGTTTGCCAGAAGTTGCAGCGTTGATTAAAACGAGCCGATTCAAAGGCTGAATCGGCTCGTATGGCTACTTTTTCAAATCGATTTGTGATTCATGAGCATGAGTTTCAAACTCTGGGTTGCTTGACATTTTTTCTGTCGCCCAGTGATTGATATGGCTAAGAATGGCTTTTAGCGCGTGTTTTTCAGTTGGTGTTTCGTTCTCTGCGGTTTCTAGCTCAGCTTTTGGATGAGTCCCGGTCGCATCTTCAGCAATGTGCAGCCAATCAGGGTGCCAGTAGTAAGGCTGACCTAATGGTGTTGTCCAAGTGTGAACACCATTGGTTTCGCCTTTATATTCGATATCGTTTTCGTTGTACTTAGTCATTATTATCTTCTCTCATCATCTATGAGTTGAGGGTTGTCACTTTAACGTTATAAATGTAACAGATTGGAATTATATTTATGTGATGCCAATCGTTTAGCGCTGGCATCAACCCAACTAAACATTGTGATTTGATCTTAAACGACTTTTAGTTAAGCCCGTAGAGTGTTCAGGGTTAGCGGCCGTTAAGGTGGTCGAGGATTGCTTTCTCGGCATGTTGTTGTGAGGCACTTTCTCCATCGGGTACATCAATTGGCTGCTTAGGGTGCAATCCAAGGGCATCTTCTGCGACGTGAAGCCATTCAGGATGCCAATAGTAAGGGTTGTCACCTTGAGGATGATCCCAACGGTGAACGCCCTGATGTTCGCCTTTGTAAGACAGGTCGTTGAGTGTAAATAACTTCATTCTCTTCCCTCTCTATTTGTCGTCAATATTGAGTATGTACCAAAACGGAGAGACGCGCTGCTTGGGATAGTCTTTGGTGCTTATCTTTAAGTAAAGATCTGCTTATTTGATGCGGTAACGGTATGAATTGAATCGCTCTTTAGAAGGGGGAGGCGACCAATAGGTGTTGCAGTGTGTAAACAAGAGAAGATTCGCGCCAATATAAAAAAACCTCCGACAATGCGGAGGTTTTTTTGCGTTTCTACTTACTTCAAATTAGAAGTTAGCTGAACGTGGAGTACGTGGGAATGGGATCACGTCACGAACGTTGCCCATACCTGTTACGTAAGACACTAGACGCTCAAAACCAAGACCGAAGCCTGCGTGAGGTACTGTGCCGTATTTACGTAGATCGCGGTACCAGCTCATGTGCTCTGGGTCGATACCTACTTCACGCATACGCTCATCTAGGATCTCTAGACGCTCTTCACGTTGAGAACCACCGATGATTTCACCGATGCCTGGTGCAAGTACGTCCATCGCCGCAACTGTTTTACCATCATCGTTCGCACGCATGTAGAATGCTTTGATATCTTTCGGGTAGTTCTTCACGATTACTGGCGCTTTGAAGTGCTCTTCAGCTAGGAATCGTTCATGCTCAGAAGACATGTCGATGCCCCACTCAACGTCAAATTCAAATTTCTTACCAGAATCTAGTAGGATTTGGATTGCGTCAGTGTAATCAACTTGTGCGAAATCAGAAGAAACGAATTGCTCTAGACGAGTAATCGCTTCTTTATCAATGCGAGATGCAAAGAACTCAAGGTCGTCGCGGCACTCTTCAAGTACAGCTTTGAATACGAACTTAAGCATGTCTTCAGCCAGTTTTGCCACATCGTTTAGATCCGCAAAAGCCACTTCAGGCTCAACCATCCAGAATTCCGCTAGGTGGCGGCTGGTGTTTGAGTTTTCAGCACGGAAAGTAGGACCGAAGGTGTAAACTTTGCTTAGTGCACAAGCGTAAGCTTCAGCGTTTAGCTGGCCAGAAACGGTTAGGAACGTTTCTTTGCCGAAGAAATCTTCGTTGTAATCTACTTTACCTGCGTCTGTGCGAGGTAGGTTTTCCATGTCTAGCGTTGATACGCGGAACATTTCACCAGCACCTTCTGCATCAGATGCAGTGATCAGTGGTGCAGAAACCCAGAAGTAGCCTTGCTCGTGGTAGAAGCGGTGGATCGCTTGCGACAGGCAGTTACGTACACGTGCTACTGCGCCGATCACGTTAGTACGTGGGCGTAGGTGAGCAACTTCACGTAGGTACTCAATCGAGTGGCGAGTTTTCGCCATCGGGTAAGTTTCTGCGTCTTCAACCCAACCAACCACTTTTACTTCTGTTGCAGCAAGTTCAAATGCTTGACCTGCTGCAGGAGATGCAACGATGGTACCCGTAACTTCAACAGAACAGCCAGTCGTTAGCTTAAGGACTTCGTCGTTGTAATTATTGAGATTATTTGGGACCACGGCCTGAATCGGGTCGAAACAAGAGCCGTCATAGATGGCAAGGAATGAAATTCCAGCTTTGGAATCACGACGTGAACGGATCCAGCCGCGAACAGTTACTTGACTGTCTACTGCTAGCTTACCGCTCAATACGTCTTTAACAGGCGCGTAAGTCATGTTTAAAATAATCTCCATTGAGGTAAAAATTAAACCTAAGGTCATTGAGCGTTAATAAAGGCTATTTTGACCAAAAAAACGTCTAAACATTAGGTTGATATTACTTTTTTATCGAAATGACATATTACCTGTCAAATCGTTCGCTTCAACCTTTATTATCGTTTTGACAGAGATAATTGCACTAATTTTATTGTACCGTCTCGCGCGGTGATGAAAATTGTTCAAGAAGTGCTGCTTCTCGCTCCAGCAATGCCCTCGACACAAGGAGGCCTTTGTCGGTTTGCCATCGCAACTTAACAGCGCAACGGTATCGCTGCGCTTCTCTCTATGGAGTAGAGATGGTCTCTAAGGCGAGCTCTAAGCGAGCGGTGCAAGTTGTTGTAGCTGATGACTAATCGCTGCAAATGTCGGTCGCTGATTGACGGTGTGTTGCAGGCAATCTTCGCTGAGTACGCTCAACTTAGTTAACACGTCTTGATTTGGTTGGCTGGTATGCTCTAACTGTGTCAATAAATCAGCCATCAAACAGCCCAGCGCTCGTACCTCAATATTTTGCATCGCCTCTCTATGCTGCGCAGGCAATTTAGCCAGATTGGTTGCAGCACCAAAATCACCAAAAAGGATCTCAGCAGAGCTGTTAAACATGGTGTTGTGGGCGTAGATATCACCATGACTCACTTGCTGATGGTGTAAATGCTCAAGCGCTGAAGCCATCTGTTGTAGCATCGTCACAATCACACTTAACTTATGGTGAGAGTTCGGTGTGAAAGTATCGCGAGTGCACGTTTGTAGCGAGGGTGGTAACCCCAAGTTGGCAAAGTTTCTTGGGATCAACTCCATCACCAAACCGAGTTTTTCTGCTTGATTGATTTGTGCGATGACCTTGATTAAGTTGCTGTGATGACCGGCTTGTAAGCAGTTGAGCAGTTCATCTTGTGGGTAGCCATCACTGGTGACCTCGCCTTTGAAAATCTTGACTGCGATATACGCATCAGTGCCACTCAGTTCCGTCGGTTGTTTAAGCCACTTGGCGCGGTAAATTACACCAGACGCACCTTGACCGATGACCTCGAGTAATTCAATGTCGGCCAATGCCACCTGCGGAATCATTACTAGTGATGATGTGTTCGCGCTATTGAGGTTTGATCGCTCGCTGCTTAGTGGGTTGCCATCAATTGCGAGCCAGCTCAGCTTTGGTAATTGGAACAACCAATCTGGCAGCACAGTTAGCGCGTTGGCTGATAATCTTGCCAACTCCAAGCTTTGGCAATCTGCCATTGATGCTGGCAGTTCCTTTAGCATGTTTCCTGCCAATGCGAGCTTTTGCAGGCGATGTAAACGCCCCATATCTTCAGGCAGTTGCGTGAGTTTGTTGTCAGTTAAAATTAACCAACGGGTATCGTCGGGTAGGGCGCCAGCAGGGATGTGCTGCAACTTATTCGACTTGAAACTGATCATTTCCAATTTAGGACATTGAGCTAATACGCTTGGAATGGTTTCAAAGCAGTTGTTGGTTAGAAATAGGATTTTAAGCTGGTGTAATTGAGCCAAGCAATCTGGCAAATCATGTAATTGATTATCTGACAAATCGAGGATTTCTAAGCTGTCAGCCAGTCCGATGATTTCGAGTGGAAACTCAGTTAACCCTAGTTTTAACTCCAGACGAGTGATGCCGTGTAATTTACCTGATTGTAACTGCTCAATAGTATGCAAAACGCTAACCTTAACGCGTGAAAAACAGCGCGCAATACTATCTGATAATCGAGTTGGGATAAACGTGTAAAGTCGCTATTCGGGTAGATTGCGAAAGGGGGCGGATAAGGTAAGTGTTTTCCTCATTTTGTTTGATTAAAAACACTTACCCTTGACCTTGCGATATCAGTGATGGCACTTAACGCCGTTATTACCTCTCTATTTACTCATCAGGGATCCGCTATTTTTCTTCTGTTCTAAAGAGAATTGATTAAGCAACTGCTCCAAGCGTTCGGAGAGGTTTTCCAGATCTAAACTGATGTCTCGAGTCTGTGATGCCAATTGAGAGGTCCCATTGGCGTGAGCGGTGATGGTGTCGATTTTGCTTTGAATGTGATGACCAACCGAGGAGGTGGTCTGAGCTTGTTGCTCAATGTTTTGCGTATGGTCAAGCACTTGATGCATTTCATCCACAACGCTATGCATCGCGGTAGAGAGAGACTCTACATCCTCCGAGCGTTGATGGGCTTGTTGGCATACGTTATCGACTGAAATGAGAGACTCACGACTGCCTTGCTGGAATTGATCGATGATGGTTTCAATATTGCTAGTGGCTTCTGCGGTGCGACCTGCAAGGTTACGAACTTCTTCTGCAACCACAGCAAAGCCACGGCCTTGCTCACCTGCGCGCGCCGCCTCAATCGCGGCATTCAAGGCGAGTAAATTGGTTTGGTCGGCAATGCCGCTAATGACTTCAAGAATTGATGATACTTCTGTCGTTTGATCATTCAGAGCTGTGATCTTTTGTTTTACCTGCTCAATTGAACCGACTAAAAGCTTAATATCGTCGCTGGCGTTATGTGCATTACTTGCACTTTGGGTAACGATATCCACCGTGTGGTTCACTAATGTCGAGGCCTCCAATGTTGCTTGTTCTGTCTGCTCTTGCTGAGTCAACATGTTATTGATGTTGCTCTGTACATCATTGGTTTCAGTTTGCTGATTGTTGGCTGCGTCATCGGTAGATTGAGCCACATCGGTCAGTTGGCCTGCGGAATCTGCAAGTGAGTGGCTGGTTTGCTGCACTTTGTGCAAGCTGTCGCTGACGGTATCCATAAATGAGTTAATCGAGTTTGCCAACACACCAATTTCATCATTTTGTTTGCTTGGCAGCCGCTCGAGTAGATTTTTGGATTCGGCAACTTGCAGCATAAAGCGTGAGGTTTTTTGTAACGGTCGTACAAGAATTTTTCGGGTTAGCCCCATCGTAAAGAGAAAGCCGATAAAGGTGATAGAAGCCATAATGCCCATGGCGAATATCGCTTGTTTGCTGACCATAGAATTAACGTGGCTCATATTATATTCAAGGCGTATGGCTCCCAGTACTTCGCCTTCTTGTGCGGCATGGCAACCAACGCAGTTGGTGCCTCGGTAATCAAGGCTCGATTTCATCGGTAGTGCGACGACCAGCCCGTTGCCCCAGTCAGCACTGATCGGTTCGATAACCAGTTCTCCGCTGAGTGCGCGCTGATCGATATCATCTTGTACGGTTTGGTTTGGATTGCCCGGGCCATAGAGCTTATCGACGGCGGGAGCTCGTAGAACACGAACTTGTTCAATACCATCTTGGGCTAAGGCTTTATCGCGCAGTGTCTCTTTTTGCGACATGGTGCCCGTGAGCATCATCATATTCAGGCTATCAAAGTAGTTACTGGCTTTATCGTGTAACTGTTGACTGAGAACGTCGTGGATGAGTTGCTTTTGTTGCTGATATTGATAGATAGTCGAGATCGCAAGGACACAACCAAACACCATGACCAACGTGACGAGGAGTTTAAAAGTTATTGTTGAGCGCATTATTATTTTACATTTTATTAGAATAGACATAACAATTTTATGGATATTTATTAGCGTATGTCATAGGAAACTGGTTTGAATGTGACCACTACCGAAAACTTCCATCTGTAACTGTGATGTAAGTAACATGTGTCCTTTATGTTTCTGTGTGAATGAGTGTCCGAGGCTGGTCTAGCAATGTTGTGGGAAAAAGAAAAGTGACTATTGCGATAGATGTGAGCTTGTCACTCTGCTTACAAGGCTTTAGTATGACGGCTTCTTGACGAAAGCCTGAGAAAAATGATGAAAACAGAGTTGTACAAAGAGTTTATGTTTGAGGCCGCACACCATTTGCCTCATGTCCCAGAAGGTCACAAATGTGGTCGTTTACACGGGCACTCTTTTTTAGTTCGTCTTTATGTTGAAGGGGAAGTGGACCCGTATACTGGTTGGGTGGTTGATTTCGCTGAAATTAAAGCGGCTTTTAAACCAATCTACAATCGTCTTGACCACTACTACTTAAATGACATTGAAGGGTTAGAAAACCCAACCAGTGAAGTACTAGCAAAATGGATTTGGCAACAGCTAAAGCCCGCGTTACCTTTGCTGAGTAAAGTAGAAATTAAAGAAACGTGCACCGCTGGATGTATTTATAAGGGTGAGTGATCACCTGACTCGCTTTAATGTGAGTCAATCTGCGTTGAGCATACATAAAAAAGCCAATCAATAGATTGGCTTTTTTGCATTCGTATATCTAATGCCGCTAGAGTCTATGGCGCATAATGCGCTCTTTGCCACTTTCACCATAGAAAAAACTATCGGTATCACTGAAACCGATGCGAGAGAAGAAGGTGCGTGAAGCTTCATCTTTGGCGGGGAGAGTGACACACAGTGAGTCACTATCACCATTGACGGCATAGGCGTAGACAAACAATTTCTGCATTGCTTCTCGACCAAAGCCTTGGCGCTGATGGTGCTTATCTAATACGATGTATTTCAGGCCAAGCTCGTTACGACGAGCAAATGTCGCGTAGTGAGAAAAGGCCTTGTCTAATACGAGATAACCAATCGGTTGGCGCTCAGAATACAGCGCAAGAATCACTTCATATTTAGAACGATTGTGGTACACCTCTTCAAAGGGGAGGTGGTTTTCTTTCTGCTCTTGATGCACTTCAAGCTGCATTAAACTGGCGAAATCTTTCAGCTTGGCCGGTTTTATCGCAATCATATTGCCTCATTAATACTACGGTAACCAACGGGGATTCAGCAGGGGCTGATTCTCAAATTGGTCATACAAAAATGGCGACCATTACAGTCGCCATTATATCGTCTTAATTATCAATAAAATATGCTTTTACTAATAATTTGACCGCTGTTCACTACTAAAGTTAGCAGATAACTTTAATTGCTAGGCCGCCTTGAGACGTTTCGCGGTATTTTGCGTTCATATCTTTACCGGTTTCTAGCATTGTTTCGATAACTTTATCTAGAGAAACGGTTGGAGCTGAAGAACGACGTAGTGCCATACGAGTTGAGTTGATTGCTTTTACTGCAGCAATACCGTTACGCTCGATACATGGTACTTGTACTTGGCCCGCAACAGGGTCACATGTAAGACCTAGGTTGTGTTCCATGCCGATTTCAGCTGCCATACAGACTTGCTCAGGACTACCGCCCATAAGCTCTGCAAGGCCTGCGGCTGCCATAGAACATGCTACGCCAACTTCGCCTTGACAGCCTACTTCCGCACCAGAGATAGAAGCGTTACGCTTGTAGAGACCACCGATCGCGCCAGAAGCGGCGAAGTAACGGATGTAATCTTTCTCTGTCACGGTTTGAATAAACTTGTCGTAGTACGCAAGTACAGCAGGGATAATGCCACATGCACCATTGGTTGGCGCGGTAACAACACGGCCACCAGCTGCGTTCTCTTCGTTTACTGCGAAAGCAAACATGTTTACCCAGTCAACCACAGCCATTGGATCGTTAGAGGTTTTCTCTGACGTTAGCAGCTGTTGACGCAGTGCTGCTGCACGGCGAGGTACGCGCAGTGGACCAGGAAGAATACCTTCAGTATTCATACCACGATCCATGCCTTCACGCATGGTTTTCCAGATGTTGGCAAAGTAGGTGCGAGACTCTTCATCTGAGTGTAGAGCCGCTTGGTTTTTCATAACCAAAGCGCTGATAGAAAGCCCATGCTCTTTACATTGATCCACAAGCTCTTCAGCGGTTGTGAACGGGAAAGGAACCTTGATTGGGTTTTCTTCTTCTTTACCAAAGTTTTCCTCATCGACGATGAAACCACCACCGATAGAGTAATACGTTTTCGAGTACGCGACTTCGTCATCGATCCAAGCGTGGATCTGCATGCCGTTTTCGTGTAGCGATAAGTTAGAAGTATGGAAGTTCATACCGCCATCTTTAGGGAACGATACTGTGTGACAGTGCATGCCAACAGGAAGGCGTTCAGTTTCTTCTACGCGTGCAATGAAGCTTGCAATAGAATCGATGTCGACTTTTTCAGGGGTATTGCCAGCAAGACCCATGATGATAGCGATATCGGTGTGGTGACCTTTCCCTGTCAGTGATAGTGATCCATAAACGTCCACGGTGATTTTAGTGATGTCGCGCAATTTTCCCATTGAACGAAGATCATCAATAAATTCTTTACCCGCTTTCATTGGGCCTACAGTGTGAGAACTAGAAGGACCAACACCGATCTTATAGATGTCAAAAACACTAATCATATCGATTACCTCAAAAGCAAGCCTCCCTAGAGAGGGAGGCTTAGAATTATCATTATATTTTTGTTTTAACTACCCAAGTTTACAGGGGTAATTAAAGAGCGCCGTAGATTACAGAAGTAATCGCTGCAAGACCACAGATAACTGTGAAAATCTGTACAGGTGCAGAAGTTTTGTACTTCGCCATCGCAGGAACTTTCTTCATTGCGAATACTGGTAGAAGGAACAAGATAGCCGCGATCATTGGTGCGCCCATTGTTTCAATCATACCTAGGATGCTTGGGTTGATGATTGCAACAATCCAAGTAGTGATTACGATGAAGATTAGTGAACCTTTCTCAATAGTGCTTACCGGAGTAGAAGCACGAGATTTGATTAGACCAACTAGACCTTCGTGAGCACCTAGGAAGTGACCGAAGTAGCTAGAAGTAATCGCAGCAAAAGCAACAACAGGACCCATGTAAGAGATGATTGGGTTGTCGTGTACGTTTGCAAGGTATGAAAGTACAGAGATGTTTTGCTCTTGTGCCATTGCTAGCTGCTCTGGAGATAGAGACAGAACAACAGAGAATACGAAGAACATTACAAAACCCATTAGCATCATTGCCGCACCGCCAGTGATTGCGTCAGTTTTCTTAACTGCGTCATCACCAAAGTTCATGCGTTGTTCTTTAGCAAACTGAGAAATAACAGGGCTGTGGTTGAATGAGAATACGATGATTGGAATCGCTAACCATACAACGATAGGCATTGTGCTGAAATCAGGCGCAACTTCAACCATTGATGTATTCCAATCAGGGATAAGGAATACAGACAGTGCTAGTAGGATAATAACCAATGGGTAAACCATTGCAGAGGTTGCCTTAAGCATTAGGTCTTTGCCAAATACTACGCCCATAGTCATAGCAGCAATAAGTGCACCAGACAGTAACCAACGAGGAATAGATTCCATGCCCATTTGGTTAACTAGGAAAGAGTCAACTGTGTTTGTGATACCAACACCGTAGATAAGAACGATAGGGTAAATGGCGAAGAAGTAGGCGAAAGTAATAAGGTTTGCGCCAGTTTTACCAAAGTGTTCTTCAACAGTATCAGTGATATCTGATTCAGGGTTTTTAGCAGAAAGTACAAAACGAGCTAGAGACTTGTGAGCAAACCAAGTCATAGGCGCTGCGATTAGGGCTAGCATAACTAATGGCCAGAAGCCGCCAGCACCTGCTTTAATTGGAAGAAATAGTACGCCAGCACCTACAGCAGTACCGAAAAGTGATAGACACCATGTGAAATCTTTGTAAGTAAACTTACTCGATGATTGCACCGTAGATGCCGTTGAAGTAGTAGAACTCATATTGGGATACTCATTTTTTGGGAACAGGTAATAAGTTGCGTGCAATTCTGCACAAAAGGATTGCACAATTATTAGATCTAAATCACAAATTGATGGGACTGATAATATGATATTCCAAAAAGGAGTTTATTGTCACGAAAATGACGTGCCACACCTGATTTATCTTAATGTGACGCATTAGAAAAACTTATCAACTGGATAAGCTGACGTTATTTTGTGCAAGGGAAACGTTTGCGGAGTTGAGCGTTGATTTCACTAATGTGAGCGTTTGTTGACCAATCGTTGCTTTTATTAACATTGATGCATAATATGATTCTGTAATGCATGGATGATTTGCGCGGTCATTCCCCAAATAAATTGCCCTTGATAGTTGATGGCAAACACACGGTGGTGCTGCTGTTTTACGCAAAAAGTGTCGCTGTAGAGATGTTTCGGGTCGAGTACGATTTCGACAGGCACCTCGAAAACCGATTCCACTTCGTTATGATCGATTGCTGCAAAATAATTGGCATCAATGAAAGCAAGGTACGGCGTCACCGAAAACTGGCTAATTGTTGGCAGTTCGGGCATCTGTCCAAATATCTCAATTTGCTGTGCAAAGACCCCGATCTCTTCATGCGTTTCTCGCAATGCGGTCGCACGTAGTGAGCCATCCTCGAGTTCATATTTTCCGCCAGGAAAGCTCACTTGCCCCGGATGGTGCTTTAAATGTGCTGCGCGTTTGGTAAAGAGCACATTTAATCCGTTCTCTCGTTCAACAAATCCAATCAATACCGCCGCTTTGCGTAACGTCTGATTTTGCAAATGATTAAGTCGTTTAAGCGATTCCCGATGATAGGCGGCAGGCTGCTGTAACGAAAAACGCTGAATGAGTTGTTGCCGGCTGGGTGGAATGTACACATTAACTTCCTATAGGTATTTGAAAAAGCCAGTTTTATAGATCATGCTTTGAATAATATATAAAAGGTTAGCGAACTCGTCACTCTACCTCAAGGTGCTCTATATATCGAAAGGTAAGTAGTTGAAAAGAGATTAGTAGAAAACCATGATAAAGGGCTGGGCATGAAAGGAATCATATTTACTGAATTTCTGGATCTTGTGGAGCAGAAATTTGGGCTGGAATTATTGGATGAGTTATTACTTGAAGCGAATGACGAGGGTATTTATACCTCTATTGGCAGTTACGACCATCGCAATTTGGTCAAACTGATCGTGCTACTGAGTCAAAAGACGGGCATTTCCGCGGAAGATCTACAGCAAGTGTTTGGCCAGTCTGTTTTCCTTAATCTATACGCATCCCTACCGAATAAAGCCAGTTTAGGCGAATGCAAAAACTCTTTTCAATTTGTTCGCTTAGTAGAAGATTATATTCACATCGAGGTGAAAAAACTCTACGCAGAGGCCAACCCACCTAAATTTGAATTTATTTCCGAAACAGAAACTGAAATGGTGTTCGATTATAAAAGTGCTCGTTGCATGTCTCATGTTTGCCTTGGTTTAGTCAAAGGCTGTGCCGATCATTTTGATGAAAGCCTTGAAATCACCATGGCCAGTGAAACAACCGATAACAGCCATGTTCGTTTCTATCTCTCTCTGGTTGAATGAATGCGATGGATAGCAGTAGTGCATTAGAACGCAAAGTCGCCCGAGAAAGGGCGGCGAGAAAAGCAGCAGAGTCTTTGCTCGAGCAAAAAAGTCTTGAGCTTTACGAGGCAAATCAGCAACTCAAGTTAGTGCTTGGTCAGTTAGAAACTCAGAACTTGCAAGGACTAAAGAAGCTTGAGTTTGAAGGCCACATCAATGAGACATTGATTCACTTTGGTCGAGCATTCTTAACGCGTACGCTCGATGATGGCTTATTGTCGAGCTTTTTGGAGCGCCTATCTGCGAGTGCGCTTGTTTATGGCATCCAGCTTTCTATTAGCGAAAATACGCTATCGACAGTACTTGCTCGTGAATTTGGAGCGTTACCCTCTTTGGTTCCCAAACCCGTTTTAACGTCGATTCACCCTCAAGAGCTTTGGCAAGGCAGTGTTATTTACATTCCTTTGGAAGTTGAGCATAAATTACTGGGACAGTTATGTGTTGATGTGGATGTTAGTGACATTGAGCCACGGTTTATTTCTAGTCAGCTAACTTTGGTGGTTGAGTTACTTTGCAGCGCGATTAGTCGCCAATTGATGGTGGAAAAAACTCAGCAGGCTCGCAAATATGCTGAAGAATCTGAGCGAGCCACTAAAGAGTTTGTGGCGATGATTAACCATGAGTTGAGAACTCCGCTTAATGGCTTACTTGGCAGTGCGGAGTTATTGTCGGACACGCCGTTGAATAATCAGCAAACGCAATTGTTGACCAATTTAACGCACTCTGGTGATCTTTTAAGACATATCATCAATGACTTGCTCGATTACAGTAAAATGAGTGCAGGAATGATGGAGTTGTTTCCGACCCATTTCAGTTGGCATGATTTGAAAAGCATGCTCAATGGCATTTTTTCTCCCCGAGCCCAAGAGAAGCGCATTTTTTTTATCATCGAGGAATCCCCTAATATGCCAGCGGCGTTTTATGCCGATTTTGAACGCATTAGTCAGATTTTGGTCAATTTGATTGGTAACGCGATTAAGTTTACCTCTGAGGGAAAAGTGGAAGTGTCGGCGTCGTGGCAAGAGGATAATTTACATGTGTTGGTTTCAGATACTGGGTGTGGTATTCCACAACAAGCTCAAGCACAGTTGTTCGATCCCTTCGTTCAGGCTGATCGAACGACCAAACGAAGTTTTGAAGGGACGGGGCTTGGTTTAGCGATTTGCAAAAATTTGGTTGAATTAATGGACGGGCAGATCGGCTTTGAAAGCGATGTTGGCGAGGGCAGTACGTTCTCAATTCAATTACCTTTGAATGTTGCGCATCAACCTGCTCAAAATACCGAAGCCTTGCAGACCCAACGAGTACACAAGACACTGGAGAGTTTATCCGTGTTGGTGGTTGATGATATTCGCATGAACCAAGTGATCATCAATCAAATGCTGAAAAAATTTGCGATTGAACCAGATCTTGCCGAAAACGGCCTTGAAGCAATTAGAGCTGCAGAACAAGGCCAGTACGATTTGATCTTTATGGACTGCCGCATGCCTGAAATGGATGGTTTTGAGGCGGCGAATTACTTGCGCGCTCATCATTATTCTCGCCCAATTATCGCCTTAACTGCTGGGACTACGCTTGAAGAACGCGAGCGCTGTATTGAGAGTGGTATGGACGATATCCTCACCAAGCCCTACACGGCGGCAGATTTGAAATTGATGATAGAAAAATGGATCTAACGAGCGTCAGATCCATTGATTTGTTTGTCGCGACTTACTTTTATCGCGACTTATTCATTGTTATTTATGCTTCGCGGTTAACTACTGAAATAGGTCGTTACGCATTTTCCAGCGCCGGTAAAATGCGGCTTAATTTATCGAAGGTTTCTTGATATTCCGCATCACACTGGCTGTCTGCGACTAAGCCTCCGCCTGCCCAGACGTACAATTGACCTTTCTCCGCCACCAGAGTGCGAATGGTAATGCTGGTATCCATTCGGCCATGACGGCTGATATAACCAATACTCCCACAATAGGCATTGCGTCGGTGTGGCTCTAGCTCTTCGATAATTTCCATCGCGCGCACTTTTGGTGCACCCGTAATGGATCCGCCGGGGAAACTGGCGCGCAACAAATCAAGCGCAGTATAGCGTTCATCTAATTCGGCTTTGATGGTACTGACTAAGTGATGAACGGCAGGGAAGCTTTCGATATCAAATAGCTTTGGTACATGCACGGTCCCGGGTTTTGCCACGCGACCTACGTCATTACGCAGCAAATCGACGATCATCAAGTTTTCGGCTTGGTCTTTCTCGGCCAAGGAGAGCTCGAGAGCAGAGGCTTTATCGAGAGTTTCATCGGCAAAACGCGGACGGGTGCCCTTAATAGGTTTGGTTTCAATGACGTTGTTATTGACTTGCAAAAAGCGCTCAGGGGAGACACTCAAAATGGCGCTGTGCTCGGTACGAATAAAGGCTGAAAACGGCGCTTGGTTTACTTGCTCTAGTTTTTGGTACGCTTGCCATTCATCACCTTGGTATTGCGCACTGAAACGTTGAGCAAGGTTAATTTGGTAGCAGTCGCCAGAAAGAAGGTATTGCTGCACTTGTTCAAAGCGAGTTTGGTACTGGGTTTTGGTCAGGTTTGATTGCCATGGGCTTTGCAGTGCAAATGGCGTACACCGTTGCTCATCGTGCTGCAGCGCTTGTTGCTGTAGCCATTGCCAATGCTGGTCGGTATTGTTACCTACGACCCAAGCTTGTTGCTGTAGATGATCAATAACAACGGCCCAATCATAAATACCTACCGCCATATCTGGCGAAGAGAGATCGTGTTCGGCTAACGCCGGAATTGATTCAACTCGACGACCTAAATCATAAGAAAAATAACCTAATGCACCACCAACAAATGGTAAATCACCGTCATAATCACAAGCGCCCAAATGCGAATGCTGTATTTGCTCAATCAAACCAAACGGGTCTTGTTCAGAACGAGTTTGCTCATCTTGCTCAGTGATTACCGTTGTCTCTCCAAAAGTGGTCAATGTCACCAGAGGATTCGCCACTAAGATATCGTATCGGCTGTCGACATGTTGCGAAGATGCTGAGCGCAGTAACATCGCCCAATGTTGCTGGGCAATCGGGGCGAACAGGAGGCAAGCTAGATCAGAAGAGTAGGAAATCTGTTTGATTTGTAAGCAATTTGATTGACTGTTATTCATTTGTTTAATTTGTGACAAAGAGATCGTTCACTTCGTGGCGCGTTGAGGAAAGCAAGAGTATCATAACCAAATCATAACCCGCTACTTTGAATAAAGGTTGATGGCGAAGCGTACTCAGAGCGCGATAGCAAACGTTTAAATAAAGTGGGAATAAACGGAAGCAAATAAGAGGCAAGTAATGACTATAATCCGCAAACAGGATGTGATCAGCAGTGTTGCTGATGCGCTGCAATATATTTCTTACTACCATCCGCTCGATTTCGTTCAAGCGCTGGAAAAAGCTTATCATCGTGAAGAAAGTCAGGCGGCAAAGGATGCGATCGCCCAGATTTTGATTAACTCTCGTATGTCGGCGGAAGGTCATCGACCAATTTGCCAGGATACAGGCATCGTTACTTGCTTTGTGAATATTGGTATGGGCGTTCAATGGGACTCCACCGATATGACGGTTCAGCAGATGGTGGATGCGGGCGTACGTGAAGCGTACACCAATCCTGATAACCCATTGCGCGCTTCTGTTTTAATGGATCCTGCGGGTAAACGTATTAACACCAAAGACAACACACCTGCGGTTGTGCACATTAATATGGTGCCGGGAAATACTGTTGAGATCCAAATAGCGGCTAAAGGCGGCGGTAGCGAAAATAAAACCAAAATGGTGATGCTAAACCCATCAGATGATGTGGCTGAATGGGTAGAAAAAACCTTGCCGTTAATGGGGGCGGGTTGGTGTCCTCCGGGCATGTTGGGTATTGGTATTGGTGGGACGGCGGAAAAAGCCGCTGTACTGGCCAAAGAGTCATTGATGGAACATATTGATATTCAAGAGCTTATCGATCGTGGTCCACAAAATGCGGAAGAAGAGCTGCGTTTAGATATTTTCAATCGAGTGAACAAACTTGGTATTGGTGCACAAGGTTTAGGCGGGTTGACGACCGTGGTGGATGTGAAGATCAAAACCGCACCAACACACGCAGCCTCTAAGCCGGTGTGCTTAATTCCAAACTGTGCGGCCACGCGTCACGTTCATTTTACGCTCGACGGTAGCGGCCCTGCAGAATTAACACCACCAAAACTTGAAGAGTGGCCAGACATCACTTGGGAAGCGGGTGCCAACACCCGTCGTGTCAATCTTGATGAAGTGACGCAAGCGGATGTAGAAGAGTGGAAAACCGGCGAGACCGTGTTGCTGTCAGGTAAAATTCTAACCGGGCGTGACGCGGCGCATAAACGCATTCAGGGCATGCTAGAAAGCGGTGAAGGTTTACCGCAAGGTGTCGATTTTAAGGGTAAATTTATTTACTACGTTGGTCCTGTTGACGCGGTGGGTGATGAAGCAGTGGGTCCGGCAGGCCCGACAACCTCGACACGCATGGATAAGTTCACCGACATGATGCTTAATGAAACAGGCATTATGGGTATGATTGGTAAAGCGGAACGTGGGCCAGCCACCGTGGAATCGATTAAACAGCATAAAGCGGTTTATCTAATGGCAGTTGGTGGCGCGGCCTACTTAGTGGCAAAAGCGATCAAAAAAGCACGCGTAGTAGCGTTTGAAGATTTGGGTATGGAAGCGATCTACGAGTTTGAAGTAGAAGATATGCCAGTAACGGTTGCTGTGGACTCAAATGGTGCCAATGCACACCAGATTGGCCCTGACACTTGGAAAGTAAAAATCCAAGAAATGGAACTTGATTAAGTCAAGACACTGAATAAGTTGCCAAAAAATGACAAAAGTGCCGCGAAAGCTGCACTTTTTGTCTATATACTATCTATGACCAAGTAACTCCAAGAGGCAGGCCGGTGAAACTTATCACCAACCAAGCATCTCGAAGCTACTTGGGAATCAACATTCATAAGACAAAATAACAGGGGGAGCGCAATGCCTCGCTTTATCCAAATTCTACAAATCATCATTGCAGCCGTCGTGGGTGCGTTTGTTGGTTACGATTTGATCCTTCATGGCATCAGCATCTTCGACGTTAAGTACGTCACCATCACTTGTGTGTTGTTTGTCTTACTCGAAATTGCACTGTTTGTCATTTATAAACTGATTGAAGATGATTAATCCTATCTAGAATTAGTCAACAACACTGCGCCTTTCGGGCGACTATGATATACATTAAACCTCTGATGAACCTCAGAGGTTTTTTTGTTCATCCAAGATTAATGTTGTATTGGTTATCCTAGGTACGGTTATCCGTTAACGAGAGATTCAATGAAGAATATTCAGCAAGAAGTGAACGATTTTTTACACCGTAGTATGGACTCGCATGTGCGCATTGCTGTCACGGGTTTATCGCGCGCGGGGAAAACGGCGTTTATCACCTCACTGGTTAATCAGTTACTTCATACCTCGACTCACAGCCAACTACCTTTACTCAGTGCCAGTCGCGATAAGCGTTTAGTAGGCGCTAAGCGCGAACCACAATCTAATATGATGGTGCCACGTTTTGCCTATGATGAGGCAATGCTGCAATTACAGGGTGAACAACCCAATTGGCCTGAACCGACTCGCGATGTCAGTGAAATTCGCCTTGCACTCAAATATAAGCCAAGTAAGAAGACCAAAAGATTGTTCGGCAATACCGCGACATTAAACCTCGATATTATTGATTATCCGGGCGAATGGCTGCTTGATCTTCCCTTACTGGATATGGACTTTTCGGCTTGGTGCCAAAGCCAATTTAGTGCTTTAAAAGGGCTGCGCTTAGAGTTGGCTAAACCATGGTTAGAGCAATTGGAAACGCTCGATTTAAGTGCTGAAGTGAGCGAAAGTCAATTAGCGTCGATTGCACAAACTTACACTCAATATCTGCATGATTGCAAAGATAATGGTTTGCATTGGGTCCAACCGGGACGATTTGTTTTACCGGGTGAATTGGAAGGTGCACCAGTGTTGCAGTTTTTCCCATGTCGCTTTGATGCCGAAGTGAAAGCAGATAAGCACAGCAATCTGGCGATGCTAAAAGCGCGTTATCATGAATACCAAACCAAAGTGGTTAAAGCGTTTTATAAACATCACTTTGCTACGTTTGATCGCCAAATAGTCTTGGTGGATTGTTTACAGCCACTGAATGCTGGTTATGAATCCTTTATGGACATGCGTAATGCCCTCGAGCAAATCATGCACAGTTTTCGTTATGGGCGCAGTTCGTTGCTAAAGCGTCTGTTCGCGCCGCGTATTGATAAAATCTTGTTTGCAGCCACTAAGGCCGATCATATTACCCCTGATCAGCATCCAAATTTAGTGTCATTGCTACAACAGATGGTTCACCCAGCGTGGCAAACCGCCTCATTTGAGAACATTGAAATGAGCTGTATCAGCATGGCATCGATACAAGCGACACAAACGGGTTTTATCAATCAAGGGGAACAGTCAATCCCCGCGATTCAAGGGACAACAATGAATGACCAAGCCATCACGGTTTATCCCGGCGAAGTACCGCGCAAACTGCCGTCGGCATCGTATTGGCAACAAAAGGGGTTTGAGTTTACCGCCTTTAAACCATTGGTCACTCATCAAGATGAGCCGCTGCCGCATATTCGCATTGATAAAGCATTAGAATTGCTGATTGGAGACAAACTAAAATGAGCGAATTCAAATCTAAACAGCTCTTTGATCAACCATTAAACCAAGCATCAAAGCCAGAACCAGAATTAACGGCGCAAATCCAATTCCAACCATCAGAACAGTTTGTGCCTAGCGAGATAGAAGAGGCGCAAGGCTCGGATGTAGAGCAACAGCTTGATCATGTGATTCGTCCAAAGTCCGGCCGAAAGTGGTTAAGTGCTGGCTTACTTAGTGTGTTTTCTGCCTTGGTCGGCTGGCAAGCAATCGATACAGTTATTACCGCAATTCAAACCGCAGATTGGCTTGCACTTGGTTGGGCTGGCTTTGTCTCAGCGTTGTCAGCATTGGGCATTGGTGCCATGGCGAAAGAGTTGTGGAAGCTGCGTCGCTTACGCAATCACTTTTCAGTGCAAGAACAGAGTGAATCTTTGTTGGCCAGTGACAGTGTGGGGCAAGGTAAAGCGTTTTGTCAGCAGTTAGCCAAACAGGGTGGAATTCAACCGCATTCACCGAGTTATGACCGTTGGGTTAATTCCGTCAATGGCTCTCACAGTGATGCTGAAGTACTGGATATGTATGATGCGATGGTGATAGCGGAACAAGACAAACTCGCGACTCAGATCGTGTCGAAACACGCAACTGAGTCGGCGGCATTAGTAGCCATAAGTCCATTGGCCGTGGCAGACATGTTGCTGGTGGCTTGGCGCAATTTCAAAATGATTGATAGTTTGGCTCAAGTATACGGTATTGAACTGGGTTACTGGTCGCGTTTACAACTGTTCAAATCGACATTGGTCAATATGGCGGCGGCAGGTGCGAGTGAGTTAGCGATTGATGCGAGTATGGATTTACTCTCGATGGATCTGGCTGGCAAACTGTCAGCACGGGCAGGGCAGGGGCTTGGTGTAGGGATTCTGACGGCTCGATTAGGCATTAAGGCAATATCTTTATTGCGCCCAATGCCTTGGCAAGCAGAGCGAGCGGTTAAACTGTCATCAATCCGCAAGCAAATTGTGGCGAAAGTCGCGTCTATTTCGGTCAAATAGCGTGAATGTGAAGCAAGTGATATCGCTTTGCTTGACGAGGATCTAGGCTTAGGGGAAACTACTGTCAACTTTTCCTGACACCTTAACTTAGGACTCTCTCAGTGCGTCTAGAAGTTTTTTGCGAAGACCGACTCGGCTTAACACGCGAGCTACTCGATATCCTTGCCTCTAAGAGCATTGATTTACGAGGTATCGAAATTGATATTTCTGGAATTATTTATTTAAATTGTCCGGATATTGATTTTGATACCTTCAGTGAATTAATGGCGGAAATTCGCCGTATATCGGGTGTAAAAGATGTCCGAAAAATTCAGTTTATGCCGATGGAAAGGCATAACACCGAGCTTATTTCGTTACTCAACAATCTTCCAGAGCCGGTATTAGCGATAGACCTAAAAGGCAACGTCGACATGGCCAACCATGCTGCGTTGAATCTATTTAACCGTGACGAACAGGAAGTGATCGCTCATCAAATTGGTCAGCTGATTCCAAGTTTTAACTTCAGTAAATGGGCTGAAGGGCAAATTACTCGCCAGCGTGAGAATATCGTTATCAGTGGTCTTGATTACGTCATGGAAATCATGCCGGTTTACATCACGACTGAGAGTAAAGAATCGATCTTAGCCAGTACAGTGATGATTATCCGTTCAGCGCAAGATAAGCCGCTGCTTAAAGAAATTCTCCCTTTACAGAACAATCTTGGCTTTGAGCATTTTGTTGGTGTCTCCAATCGTCATAAAGCGCTTATTACGCAAGCGAAAAAGCTTGCGAATCTTGAGCAACCATTGCTTATTCAAGGCGAGACGGGCACAGGTAAAGAGATGTTGGCACGCGCTTGCCATAGTCGCTCACATCGAGCGGGAGCACCATTTTTAGTATTAAGTTGTGCTTCGATGCCTGATGACGTGGCGGAAACCGAATTGTTCGGTCATGCTCCGGGCAGTTTTAATCATCAAGAAGGCAATAAAGGGATCTTTGAACAAGCCAACGGCGGGACGGTATTTCTCGATGAAATCGGTGAAATGAGTCCGCACTTGCAAATTAAGCTGTTGCGTTTATTGCAAGATGGCACCTTCCGCCGTGTTGGTGAAGAGCACGAAGTGCATGTTAATGTGCGCGTCATTGCTTCAACTCGCCATAACTTGGCCGATTTAGCCGAATCTGGCGCGTTTCGAGAAGATCTTTTCTATCGTTTGAATGTACTAACGCTCAATATTCCATCGTTACGCGATCGTTCCAATGACATAGCACCATTACTTGAACTGTTTGTCGCTAAGTACATTAATCAGTTGGGGATGGTGAAGCCTGAAATTGATGACAATCTTGTTGATCAGTTAGCGTCGTACAACTGGCCGGGTAACATGCGCCAGTTAGAAAACATGGTTCTACGTGCTCTAACTGAATTGGAAAGTGAGCGACTGACGGTTGAGCTATTCCATCTACCTCAGGTTGAAGCCTCTGTTTCAAGTGGGGGCTCGATCAACCTTGATGGTTCGCTTGATGACATTATGAAAGATTACGAATCTAAAGTGTTGGATAGACTCTATCAATCGTTCCCATCAAGCCGTAAGCTCGCTAAGCGCTTGAACGTTTCGCATACCTCGGTCGCGAACAAACTACGTGAATATGGAATTCGTAAAAGTTGATGTCGAAAGTGAGTACCCCTCTACAAGTGTATGAGGTGGATAAGGATATCGTTTTGCGTACCGCTGAGCCAACGGACGCGTATAAAATTAGTCAGTATTTTATTACTAACCGAAGTCACTTAAAGCAGTGGGAGCCAGAACGGGAAGCGGAATTTTTTACGTTACCAGGCTGGACACAGCGCCTGATCAAACTCAGTGACCTGCATCGGCTCGGGTTAGGGTATTATTTACTGATTATTGATCGTCACAGCGATCAAATGTTGGGTACGATATCCTTTAGTAGTTTAACTCGCTTTCCAGTTCATGCTTGTCATGTTGGTTATTCACTGGCTGAACAAGCACAGGGAAGAGGAGTGATGGGTCGAGCGCTAAAAATGGCTCTCGACTACATGTTTACGAAGCAAAACATGCATCGAATTATGGCCAGCTACATGCCTCACAACCAACGTAGTGAAGCGGTATTAACGCGATTAGGTTTTGAGCGAGAAGGCTACGCTAAAGATTACTTATTGATTGATGGCCAATGGCGAGACCACGTTCTGACGGCGCTGATCAATTCTGAATGGCGTGAGGTAAAGAAGTAATGCAACGATTAGAGCAGCAATTGAATTTGATCATCGAATTAGATCAGCTCAAAAGCGTACTTCGCCGTACTCGGGTTAAAAGTGCTGATGGTCGATTAGAAAACAGTGCGGAGCATAGTTGGCATGTCGCTTTGATGGCAGTGCTAATGCAAGAGCATGCCAATCAACCGGTTGATATCAGCAAAGTAATGAAAATGCTGCTGTTGCACGATATTGTTGAAATCGACGCTGGTGACACCTTTGTTTACGATGTCGCTGCATCAGCGCAGCAAGAAGAAAAAGAACGTGCCGCTGCAGAGCGATTGTTTGGTTTGCTACCGAGCGATCAGGCGACAGAGTTAAAAAATATTTGGTTAGAGTTTGAACAGGCCCAAACCGCCGAAGCAAAATACGCTAAGGCACTCGATCGGATTATTCCGATGCTTTTGAACTACCATAATGGTGGTCAAAGTTGGCAAGAACACAATGTAACTAAGCAGCAAGCATTAACGGTGAATCGTAGAATTGAAGATGGTTCATCTACTTTGTGGCATAAAGCCCAGCAACTAATTGAAGAAGCCAGCGAAAAGGGTTGGTTGAAGTCTTAATTGAGGAACATAGATGTCTTATTTACCTTTGGACCAGTACCAAAGAAAATGGATTTTTACCCATCAGTCGATGCCGGTAGCAGAGCAAGATCTTGAAGCGATCAAACCAATGGATCAAGCCCGTGCCGCCCAGTTGTGGAAAGATAACATCAGCGCGCAGAGTCCAGATGCTGACCGACTCGCCTCAAGTGATTGGCCAATGAAAGCGCCAAATTGGAGTAACAGTGTTGATTGGATGACGGCTTGGGAATCTGATGAAGAAGAATTGCCCGCTGAAATTTTAGAGTTTATCGACTGGCAAGATGATGTAACTGTTTATTTTTGTTATGAAAAGTACAACATCCTCGAAACCAAGTGGAGTATCTTCAAGAAATATTGGAAGAACTTCTTATTCTACGATGACGGTCCTTTTTTGATTGGCCGCCGCCGTACAGAAGCACTGTGGTTTGATGACAAAGGTCAGGTAAAACTGGGCAAACGCGATTAGTTTCCACACACAAAATAGACAAACGGGTTGGTCAAATGATCAACCCGTTTTATTTTGTGCAAAATGATCAAAAAATGGATCTTAAAATTAAAATCAAAGCAACTCTATTTTGTGTGATGTTACTCCAAAATAATTGATTAAATTGTGCGCAAAATGAAGCTTTTGTTATCATAAGAACATGGATGCCATATACGGTCATGGCTAAACTTTTGTTTTAGTTAGAATATTAGGAATGCGCTGTGGAAACGATGCTACTACAATTAAGAAAGGACTTTTACTCACACATTAGTTCGTTGCAAGCTCATACGCTTCCGCAAAGTAAACCAACATTAAGCGTTCTTACCGATGACGAGTTAAAAGAGCTTGAGCACGTCTGGGTTGAGCTTTCTGTTTGGCAGCGCTCACAAGCGCATTAACTGACCTAATTTAAGCTGCATCCTGCTGCTATATCGCCTCGGTAATCCCACAACCCGGGGCAAATGCCCACGTTGTGTCATTCTTCTCTTTATTGAACACAGTCATACCCCTTGATTGTTTATTTCATCATTGAATCTTGTTCGACGCCATCAGTTGCTCTGCAGGTTTAGTCTCTAGTCATGTCATTTCGCCACGTCTTAAACAAGGATAAATCTTTAACAAATTCCTCGACGAGCAACCTCTATCTTTATGAACTATAATTGTTATATTATAACAATAGTGATCTAACCATTGAATTCTTGAGTAAGAGTCCTCATAGTTAGTTACAAAGGACGGTCGTTTGATTGCGATAGTCAATAAATATTAAAAGAGTTCGAGTGAGTATTGATATGGCGGAAGTACGTGCCAGAGTAGAATTTAAAGTCGGTGTTGGAAGTAAAATTGACGCAGAAATCTTGTCTTTTAAGGGATTAAAAACGGACAAAGAGCATGTTGCGGTTATCTTTAAGCAAGCCGATCAAAGCCAAGATATCCCACTTGTGCGCATGCATTCAGAGTGCCTGACTGGCGATGTATTCCATTCTTCTCGTTGTGATTGCGGCGAGCAACTTGATGAAACGATTGAGCGTATGGGGGAGTACGGCGGTATCATCCTATACCTACGTCAAGAAGGACGTGGCATTGGTTTGTACAATAAGATTGATGCTTATCGCCTACAAAGTCAGGGTATGAACACCTACGAAGCCAATAATCACCTCGGCTTTGGTGATGATCTGCGTGATTTTTCAGAAGCGGCACAAATGTTATTAGCCTTAGGTGTTGGCAAAATTCGCTTAGTGACCAACAATCCGAAGAAAGTCAACGAACTTAAAGAGCACGGAATTGAGATTGCCGAAGTAGTGAACACCTTAGCGCATATTAAAGAGGGTAATGAAAGTTACCTTAAAGCCAAGGTCTCACACGGTAAACATCTGCTGAAATTCTAAAGTCTTGTTAACATGACGCGATAAAAACCTCATCTTTATGAGGTTTTTTTGTTTTTACCTTGCAAAAAAAATGTAACTTTGTATTATTCGCAATCTAAGTGTTAATGATAATAATTAGCACTACCAATTATAAAGTAGATACGTAAGTTAATTAAGTAAGGTAACTTCAAGCTCAACAAGGACTTTAATCATGAAGGTAAAATCAGCTTTGGCGCGTTCAATTGCCGCGACTCTTGTGTTCGCAAGTGGTTCAGTTTTCGCTGCGGACGTCACCAAGCAGCAAGTGGTAGAACATTATGCCGACATCGCCCACGCGGTATTTTCTGATGCTTTGACTACAGCGCAAGCACTCGATACGTCTATCGAATCATTTCTCAACACTCCATCAGAAAAAACACTCGCTGATGTAAAACAAGCTTGGCTCGACTCTCGCGTACCATACCAACAGTCTGAAGTATTCCGTTTTGGTAACGCAATCGTTGATGATTGGGAAGGGCAGCTGAACGCATGGCCTTTGGATGAAGGTTTGATTGACTACGTTGATGCGGATTATCAATACGAGTTGGGTAACGAAGGAGCGATTGCTAATATCGTGGCGAACAAAGAGCTTACTATCGGTGCGAATAAGCTTGATGTTGCAAAAATCACCCCAAAACTGATTGCGGATCTTAACGAAGTTGGCGGATCTGAAGCGAATGTGGCATCGGGTTACCACGCCATTGAGTTTTTACTTTGGGGCCAAGATTTGAACGGCACTAACGCTGGTGCCGGTGAACGTGCCTATACCGACTTTGTGGTTGGTAAAGAGTGCACAAACGGCAATTGTGATCGTCGTGGCGATTATCTTCGCGCCGCTGCGGATCTGCTAGTGCAAGATCTTGAGTGGATGGAAAAGCAGTGGTCCTCTGAGCAAACAGACAATTATCGCCAAGAGTTGCTCAATGAATCAGCGGAAAATGGTTTGCGTAAAATGATGTTTGGTATGGGCTCATTGTCGTTAGGCGAATTGGCTGGTGAGCGGATGAAAGTGGCACTTGAAGCCAACTCAACGGAAGATGAGCATGACTGTTTCTCTGACAACACACATAACTCTCATTTCTATAACGAGCAAGGCATCTACAACGTTTACACCGGTAGCTACCAAAAAGTTGATGGCAGTAAAGTAGAAGGTCCAAGCATCTATAACCTAGTTGCACAGAAAGATCAAAAAGCCGCGGACGAAATTCAAAAGCAATTTGACGCTACACGCGCTCAAGTGGGTCAGTTAGTGACATCTGCTGAGAAAGACAATCAGCACTTCGATCAATTGATTGCGGCGGGTAACACTCAGGGTAACGCTTTGGTCAATGAAACGATCCTTTCACTGGTTGCGCAAACAGCATCAATTGAACGTGCAGCGAACGTGATTGGGATTACCAGCCTAAATCCAGACACCGCTGATCACGAATTCTAAACATGAGTTTGATCTGATATGAGTTGTTGCAAGGGCTCTGTGATCAAGAGCCCTTTGTTTTTCAATCTCCCCGAGCGTAAACATAACTAATTTTAAAAGCCTCGGTTGTTGTAGGATGCACTGGAATGAAGCTGTATTTAAAATCCTCTCTAGCATGGTTGCTAATCTCATTTTTCTCTTTCGCTGTTGCGGCAAGCGATGTTAAGTCGGGCGGCAACACATCCGTGAAAAAAGAGGGCGCCAACGCGTTTTCCTTACCTGCCGCTAATCTACCTATGTCAAAGCGACTCGATTTTAGTGTCGGCAATAGTTTTTTTCGAAATCCTTGGGTACAAGCACCAGCATCGACAGATGCACGCGATGGCCTAGGACCGCTGTTCAATACCAATGGTTGCCAAAACTGCCACGTCAAAGATGGTCGGGGGCATCCACCGGAAGAAAATGATTTGCATGCAGTGTCAATGCTGGTGCGCCTGAGCATTCCGGCAATGAGTGCTGAGCAGAAAAAAGCCTACATTAAAGATGGCGTGATCCCTGAACCCACTTACGGTGGTCAGCTACAAGATTTCGCCTTGCAAGATCAAACCCCAGAGGGAACGATTAAAATTACCTACAGTGATGTCCCAGTAACGTTTGCTGATGGTACAAAAGTCGTGCTGCGCAAACCAAAAGTGGAAATTACTGATTTGGGTTACGGGCCTATGCATCCAGATACCATGTTATCTGCCCGCGTAGCACCACCTATGATTGGCTTGGGCTTATTGGAAAGCATTCCCGATGAAACCTTACAAGCATGGAGTGACGAAGCGGATCAAGATAATGATGGCATTTCAGGCAAAGTGAATAAAGTATGGGACGTGCAAAAGCAGGATTTTGCGATTGGTCGATTCGGCTGGAAAGCGGGCCAACCGACACTGATGCAGCAAAATGCCGCCGCTTTTAATGGCGATGTTGGTTTAACCAGTCGTCTATTTCCAAACGAAAACTGTACCAGTGCACAAACACTCTGTGATGAATTACCTAACGGTGGCAAGCATGAAGTCAGTGATAACATTCTGCAATTTGTTGAGTTTTACTCTCAACATCTCGCGGTTCCGGTACGCCGTAACGTCGAAGACCCACAAGTAAAATTAGGTCAAAAGCTATTCAACGATATTGGTTGTCAGAGCTGTCATAAAACCAATATTAAAACGGCGCAACGTGAAGGGTTACCAGCGTTATCCAATCAAATAATTCATCCATACAGTGATATGTTACTGCACGATATGGGCGAAGGATTGGCCGATAATCGTCCTGAATATCTTGCCAATGGGCAAGAATGGCGCACCACACCGCTGTGGGGGCTCGGTTACACTGAAGAGGTCAATGGACATACCTATTTATTGCATGATGGACGTGCTCGTAATGTGATGGAAGCAGTTCTGTGGCATGGTGGTGAAGCAGAAATGAGCAAGCAGAAAGTGCTTAAGCTGAATGTTAATGAGCGTGAGGCATTGATTGCCTTCTTGAACTCTTTATAACGGTGGTATTCATGATTAAGCGAATGAATAAAGCTTTATTGGCCGTTACCGCAACGGCATTGTTATTAGGTTGCCAAGGTCAGACAAATTCTCATTATTCAGCCGATACATCAAGCCATATTAGTGCGGCGGTTTATCAGCTTGAATTTGCATCGGCAGCACAATTTCATCTACAGGCGCTGTGGTTAAATCAGGCGATGTCTCGTTACTGTCAAGTGGGTGGGAGTACCGTTGAATTAGAGCAAAATTGGCAACTCACGATGCAGGCATGGATGGCGTTGCAGGGGCAAGAACGTGGCCCCCAGTCTGCACTTGAACAGAGTTGGAATGTTCAATTTTGGCCAGATAAAAAAAACACCACTGGTCGTAAGATGAGTGGCTTAGTCAAACAAGAGAAGCTTTGGACGGCCGCTGAAATCTCGCTACAGAGTGTTACCGTGCAGGGATTAGGCGCGATTGAATGGTTACTTTATGATCCGAAGTCAGACTTCAAAACAGCATCAAACAGTTGCCAATTAGGAGCGGCAATCAGTGATAACTTAGCCAACAATGCCGCTGCGATTGTTGCGGCATGGCAAACGAATCCTTGGCTTACGTTGGATCAAAGCGCTTGGAATGCGGAGTACATTGCACTGTTGTCTAATCAACTTGATTACAGTATGAAGAAGCTCTCTCGTCCGATGGCAAAAGTCGGCCAACCTCGCGCTTATTTCGCTGAGTCATGGCGCTCTCAAACATCGATGGCTAATCTGAAGCACAATGTGGCTGCACTAAAAGCGCTCTATCTCGCCAATGGTGACGGTTTAGATCATCTGTTGCGTCAGCGGGGGAGAGAGTCACTAGCGGATCGCATTGTTTATCAGTTTGATATGACTCTGGAAACTTGGCCAGAACAAAGCAGTCTGTTTGAACTGTTGCAGAGCAAAGCGGGTTATCAATTGGTCACTGCACAGTTCAATAAGCTAGAACATCTCAATTATCTCATTCATGAAGAAGTCGCGATTGAACTTGGTGTCGTGGTAGGATTTAACGCAACCGATGGTGACTGATAAAACAAGACGAACGCTGCTTAAGGCAGCGTTATTTGGGTCGACGGTTCCCATACTGCCTTTTGGTTGCAGTTCCATCGCCTTATCTCAATCTCGTTCGCCAGCTCTGATTGGCTGCTCATTGTCTGGTCGTAGACGCTTTAATGTTGTCGTTGCCGATCAGCAAGGATTACCCATTTCAGTACTGCCTTTGCCTGCTCGGGGACACGGGGTGGCGATTCACCCTACTCTTGATCACGCGGTGGCCTTTGCCCGTCGTCCGGGGGATTATTTTATGGTGTTTGATTATCAACGCGGAGCCATGATTCAATTGAGGCAAGCGGATCGTCAGCGTCATTACTATGGTCATGGCGTGTATTCACCGGATGGGCAATGGCTCTATGTGACCGAAGGTGAGCGAAACACTAGTCGTGGCATTATCGGCGTCTATGAGGTTGCTACAGGCTATCAAAAGCGAGATGAATTCAGCGGTTTTGGTTTAGGTCCTCATGAAGTGATTATGATGCCAGACGGTACACTGGCAATTGGTGTTGGCGGTGTTCATACCCAAGGCCGGAAGCCAATGAATCTTGAGAATATGCAGCCGAGTCTCAGCTATATTTCGTCGCAAGGAGAGCTGGTTGATCAAGTTGAGTTGGTCGATAAGAAGCTCAGCATTCGCCACTTGGCACATGATGGTGAGAAAACCGTGCTTTGTGGTCAACAGTATCGTGGCGAGGTTGAAGATAACCCAGCACTGTTAGCGATGCATACTCAAGGAGGTGGGTTGATTGAGTTGCAAGCTGAGCCTGAGCAGTGGGCTCGATTTGACCACTATATTGCCAGTATTGCGGCGACTGAAGATTGGATTTTAGCCACCTCACCAAGAGGTAATTGTTTTGGAATTTGGTCAAAAAACAGCTTGGAGTTGGTGGAGTTGTCACCATTGCCTGATGCATCGGGTGTGGTGGTGTTCGATGATGCGTTCCGTATCAGCTCAGGTTCTGGTTCGGTGATTACTCAAATCAAACCGAAGCAAAAAAGTTCGATTCGTTCGACAATACAATGGGATAACCACTGGTCTGCTATTGTGTAAATTATCATTATATCATTAAGTTATTGATATAATTTCTCAAAAACAAGTCGGCCGCTGAGTGAAAATTCTGCCATACTTATTGCAAAGAGTGCGTAATAAGTGTGTCAATAAATGTTAAAATTCAATGCAGCGCTGCTAACACTAGTATTAATGCCCATGCCTTCATGGGCATTATCATATTTTGAAGATATTGGTTGGGTTAGTCCCAATAGCCAAGCGGTCACCCAACTGCAATACCCGTCATTAGTGGAAGATATTTACCGTGATAACGGTGAACAGCTGATTTGGTTCGATCTTCAACAAAGTAGCCAGTTGGAATTTCAACTCGAGTTGATTCAGCAAGCGAATGTCAGCCCGTTTCTGTCGCGCCAACTCAAGCAGTTGCGTTTTTATCGCAATAGTAACCGTTGGTTTGAATACGATATTTTGGCCACCGATGCCATGATTACCTACATGAGTTACGCAGAACAAGCGAAGCATATGGGCAAAGAGTGGTATTTTGAAACAAAACTCACCCAGCCTTTAGCCCCTCCGACTTTATCTGCGCTTGATGCCTTACACGCTTCGATTGAATCACAACAACTGGGTGAATTAATTGAGATATATACACCTGATAGCGATAACTACCAGTCGCTTATTCGTGCCTACCTTCACCTTGCTAATTCGCACGAGGAAGAGCTGCCGAAATATCATCAAGATACCCAGTTGAAACGGGTAGGCGATCTGTTAGAGGCGCGCCCTGCATTACTTGACCGATTAGAAGTCGTCGACGTTGATCTCTCAAACGTTAAATTTAATATAGGCTATTATGATGGGCGACTTGAAAAAGCGGTTAAGCAGTTTCAAGCAATGCATGGATTAAAGCCCGATGGTGTCATTGGACCTAAAACCATTCAATGGCTGAATGTCGCTAATCGCGAACGTTTAACCATGCTTGCTGTGAATGCTGAGCGTGAACGAATGTGGCCACAGCAACGCAACACCATCATTGTGGTTAATGTGCCAAGCTTTGAAATGGAATATTGGTACGGCGGGGAATCGATGTTTCAATCTCGTGTTGTCGTCGGCCGTGAGGCTCGCAAAACGCCAGTGATGTCGACTAATTTGGACTCAGTTATCCTCAATCCGACGTGGAATGTACCATGGAAAATTATGGTAGAGGATATTATTCCACATATGCAATCTGATCCTAACTACCTCAGTCGGCAGAACATAGATATTATTGCAAATTGGCAATCAAATCAGGTGATTGACCCATCAGAAATTGATTGGGCAACACTTAACCCTAAAGCGTTTCCCTATCGAATGCGCCAAATGTCGGGTAATTATAACGCGTTAGGCCTGTATAAATTTAACACGCCGAATAAGCGCGCAATTTTCCTGCATGATACGCCAAGTAAGCATTTGTTTAGTAAAGAAAGTCGAGCATTTAGTTCCGGTTGTATTCGGGTTAAGCACGCCGATGCCTTTGCCTCTTTGCTGTTAGAGAATCAAGGTGTCGATTTAGAAAAGTTGGATGTATCCCCTGATGAAGCTAACAAAGCGGTTTCATTACGCAAGCGCATTCCCGTGCATATCATCTACCAAACCGCATGGGCAGAGGATGGCGTGGTGCAATATCGGGACGATATTTACCGTTTTGATCGCTAGAGGCGGCAATTAAACGGCAAAGCGTGATCTTTACGAAAAATTTGCAATTTGCCTTATGAAATAAAATTGTTAATTAGTTCAATAATTAATCTATGGAAGAAATAATTTGTCACATTTCTAGCACGCTTTATGCATTTGCACTTCACAAAAGAGTTAGGTAGTGTCGGCTTCGACACGATAATCGTATCGGATTGTGAAGGGTTTATAGAGTGCAAGTTACACGTAGACATTTTTTTAAGTTGGCAGGAAGTGGTTTGGTAGTTGCGAGTTGTGCCCCGAGTGTGGCACTGGCTTCTTATCCCGATCTTTCACGCTCATTAGCAATGAGCAATGTCCATACTGGCGAAGCACTCGAAACACGTTATTTCGATGGCAGCGAGTATATTCCAAGAGAACTGGGCCGAATTGATCAAATTTGTCGTGATTTCAGACGTAATGAAACACACAAAATGGACAAGCATTTGTTCGATCAGATCTCTCTTATTCAATCAGAATTAGGCGTAGAAGCTGAGGTGCAGATAATCTCGGGTTATCGTTCGCCTGCGACCAATGAAGCGTTGCGAGCACGTTCTAGCGGCGTAGCCAAGAAGAGCTACCATATGCTTGGTCAAGCGATTGATTTCCGTCTCGATGGTGTGTCACTAAAGAAAGTTCGTGATATCGCAAGAGAGATGAAAGTCGGTGGTGTTGGTTACTACCCAAGTAGTAATTTTGTCCACATTGATACAGGCCCTGCACGCTACTGGTCATAGGCTTTTTCACGATAGCTAACTCACTTGAGCTTAGTTGGCTATCGTGTCATAGTTCGGCCAGTTTCGATATTTAAAAGGTTTAGCTATGTCTCTGAAGTATCAGGTTGTGCCTGTCACCTCGTTCTCTCAAAACTGTTCTATCGTATGGTGCGATGAAACGATGAAAGGCATTGTGATCGACCCCGGTGGTGATGAAAAACAACTGGCGATGCTGATCAAAGAACTCGGTGTTGATGTTGAAAGCCTAGTACTGACACATGGTCACCTAGACCACGTTGGTGGCACCGAAGCTTTAGCGCGATTATTAGGTGGCAAAGCGATTGTAGGCCCACACAAAGAAGATAACTTCTGGTTGCAAGGCCTTGAAGGTCAGAGCCAGATGTTCGGGTTTCCGTTAACAGAAGCATTTGAACCTGATCAATGGCTAAATGACGGTGATGTGATTTCTTTCGGCAACCAAACGATGGATGTAATCCATACTCCAGGCCATACGCCTGGTCATGTGGTTCTATTCAGTAAAGAAGCTCAACTTGCTTTTGTCGGGGATGTATTGTTTAACGGCGCTATTGGTCGTACCGATTTCCCTAAAGGTGATTTCAATACCTTAATTAGCTCGATCAAAAACAAATTGTGGCCACTTGGTAACGATGTGCGTTTTGTTCCTGGTCATGGCCCAGAGTCAACCTTTGGCCGTGAAAGAGCAAGTAATCCATTTGTTGCCGATGAAATGCCCCTTTACTAAGCACTGTTAACACAAGTTGCTATCAATTTGGTATTGATAAATAAGGTCGCGGAAAGCGACCTTTTTTGTATCCGTTTTCTGGGAACGCGGTGTGAAATAGTCGTTGGTAAGGAGAGCTAATCGCGATCAGATTCCCTATCTGTACATCGCTCTTTGCTTGCTATCGGAGCATGCTCGACCTCTTGTGATGCAGCTAAATAGCGGCGCATTAACCCAACAAACTCATCGGGTGGACGGTCTAGATCATTGGTGGAGATAAATACGTCATAGCCAAAGAGTTGCCTTTGATAGTGCATCCGATTTGCCAGCATGGCTTGTAGCCCTGTGTATTGTTTTCCATCAGCGGCTCTGTAAGGTTTAGGGTCTAAAACCATTTCTTCAAATTGGGTGGTTTTGTGTTGCTGTTGTAAGCCGACATAAAGTAGCGGTCGTTGGCTAAGCAATATCTCAGTGGTAATACGGGGGCAGATGCTGTCGAGATAGGGCGAATAATCTTTGAGGCGAATCCCGACCCAGGGTAGGGGCTGATACCAACCTTCGTGTTGGCATTGGCAAATATCTATTTTACTGATGTTACGCCACTTTAAGACCCAACCACCTTTATAGAAATGCTGTTGAAAATGAGTTGCGGTTAAGGTGTAAGCAACGATGCTGGTTTTGAGTAGCCACTGAGCGGCATAAAATAGGGCGATTAGCACCAATAAGCCCACCACAAACTGTTGCCATTGATTGGTAAACCAGATCAATCCTCCCAATGCGACACACACGATTGCTCCCTTCCATACATTGGCATACGCCAGTAGAGCAGTCGGTTGATTTGAAAGGTGGCGAGTTGGCATATCAAATCTCATGGGCATATCAAACTCTTTGCGTTAGTTAACGCTCCTGTTGGTTTCAATATCTGTGTATATATTCAGTAGTCGCAAAATTGCAAATATCGAAGATTGTCTAAATTGTAGACTTATAACTACCGTTCGCTTATTTTTGTCGCAGAAACACCGAGATACCCTGTCATTAATGGCAAATTTTTGGTATAAAACGCGCTTCAAATTTTCACCACTGCTCCGTATGCAGTGAAATGGAGAAACACTCGATGAGACTTGCTCATAAGCGCAAAGTGCAACAGAAACTGCAAAAGCACATCAAAGCGACAGTTGCAAATGTACCAGCAACTAAGAAAGCTAAGCCTGTAGTTGAGAAGACAGTCGCTGTAGCACCAGCTGCGGAGAAAGTAGTTGCACAAGAACAAGTTGTAGCAAAACAAGTTGACGTTGCACTGACTCCTAAGCAACAACAAGTTCTTGATATCGTTGTGAGCAATGCTGACGGTATCAACCCTAAAGGTATCGGCCTTGCCGCTGGTCAAGAAGAAGCTAAAGCTGCATCTTGGGCAACGGGCGCACTGAAAAAACTATTAGACGAAAACCTAGTAGTAAAAGAACAATTAGCGGGCAACAAAGTTATCTATAAAGCTCTTTAAAGAACTCGCAAAAGTTGTTTTTGAGGCCTCGACTATGTCGAGGTCTTTTTTGTTGTAACGATAAAATGATACAGAATAGAAACGGTTGTATCACAAAAATTAAAATAACCTCAAAATCCTCGCCGCGTTACTACGTACGTATAGATCAGCACCTTGTCCTGTTCGGTTAAATGCTAATCCTCTTAATTTAAATGCCTTTTACATTGCTCTAATTGATCTCCTACGTACTTATACGTAGTGGGTTTTATGGAAGCTCCAATCGTGTTGTTAATTTCTCCGTGTTCTCGCTGATATTTTACGCTTGCCGGATCCTGCATGCTGTCCTCGAAACAGGAAGTGTCACATTCAGACGCACCATGAAACAAAGGACCTGATAATGAGAGCATTACATTCATTTTTTGATGGAAAGTTGAAGTTAGGCATCGCGACATTAGCCGCATCGGTTGCGCTAGTGGGCTGTGGTGAAGAGAAGCAAGCGGATACCGCCAAGCAAGCCGAACCTGAAAAAGTCTATAAGTTAAAGCTGGCTGAAACTTGGGGACCAAACTTCCCAATTTTTGGTGATGCGACGAAAAACATGGCGAAGATGGCAGAAGAGATGTCGAACGGTCGTCTGGTGATCACAATTGACTCCTCAAACAAGCACAAAGCACCATTAGGTGTGTTCGATATGGTGAAATCGGGTCAGTATGATCTGGGTCACTCGGCGTCATACTACTGGAAAGGCAAAGTGCCTAATACGCTTTACTTCACGTCCATGCCATTTGGTATGCTGCCGACAGAGCAATATGCATGGTTCTACTACGGTGGTGGTATGGAGTTGATGGAAGAGGTGTATTCAGCTCATAACCTACTGTCGTTTCCTGGTGGTAACACCGATACGCAGATGGGTGGCTGGTTCCAAAAAGAGATCAACTCAGTCGATGACCTGCAAGGCCTGAAAATGCGTATTCCGGGTTTCGCGGGAGAAATTCTAGCGGAGATTGGTGCTAAGCCAACCAATATTGCCCCAGGTGAGCTATACACGTCGCTAGAGCGTCGCACGATCGATGCGCTAGAGTGGGTGGGTCCTTCACTAGACTTACGCATGGGTTTCCATAAAATTGCCCCTTACTACTACACCGGTTGGCATGAGCCAGGGACCGAGCTTCAGTTCCTAGTTAACCAACGTACATGGGATAGCCTACCCGCTGATCTACAGTCGATTCTGCAAACGGCGATGAAGACAGCTGCCTACGACATGTATACACAATCTAAGCACGAAAGTGGCAAGAACTGGGCATCGATTCAATCTGAGTACCCAAATGTTCAAGTCAAAGATTTCCCTGTCGAAGTCATTGCGGCATTGCGTGACGCTAACGACCGTTTGCTCAGTGATCATGCAGCAAAGGATGATCTGGCGAAGAAAATTCAAGCTTCACAAGCGGCTTACATTGAGCAAGTTCGTCCATGGTCAAATATTTCTCATCGTGCATACCTAAACAGCCAAGCGCAGTAGTTAGCCATAAAAATTAAGCGCAATCGTGACGTGCGGATCGAGAAAACCCAAGTGTCAAAATAAGATTGTGCATGAAAAACAACAGTGACTCTGTCACTGGAAGCCCAAGTCCCCCTTAAATATTACAACAATAAGCTCCGCCGGCATTGTCGAGCGGAGCACCTTTAAAGTTCCACGGAGTTAGGAATGAGAAGACTGATCTATATCGAGCGGCTATTCAATCGTTTTGGCGATTGGCTTGGCTGGCTATCCAGTATTTTGTTTATTTTACTGCTGATCAACGTCGTGTATGACGTTGTGATGCGTTATGCCTTCAACGATGTGTCGATTGCTTTTCAAGAAATGGAATGGCACTTATTTTCGGCGGTATTTCTCATTGGTGTGCCGTACGCGATAAAAGCGGGCGGTCATGTGCGAGTTGACCTGTTCTACGAACGTCTATCCAACAAAGCGCAAGCCATTATTGATTTGCTCGGTACGGTATTTTTCCTCCTTCCTTTCTGCTTGTTAGTTGCATGGTATGGCATTGATTTCGCCAAAGAAAGCTATGTGCTTGGCGAGACATCGGGTGATCCCGGTGGTCTGCCTTATCGTTGGATCATTAAAGGAATGATCCCGCTTTCGTTTCTCTTTATGGCGGTGAGTGGCATTGGCCTGATGCTGCACTCGCTAAATAGAATTGTTAATCCGCATCTGATGCACGCCCAAGCGAATAAGTAGGAGACAAAAAATGGTCGGTATAGTTATGTTTTTTGTTGCCTTACTTGCGTTGCTAGTAGGCTTCCCTGTGGCCTTTACCTTTGGTGGTATCGCACTGATTTTTGGTGTTTGGGCCGAGGGTTTTGACATGTTTGCCTTTATGCCATATCGCATACAGTCAATAATGGAAAATACCGTCCTTATGGCGGTGCCGCTGTTTGTCTTTATGGGGTTAGTGTTACAAAAAACCCGTTTAGCTGAGCAATTGCTTGAGTCTATGGGCAAATTATTTGGTGGTGTGCGTGGCGGTATCGCGATTTCGACGGTACTGGTCGGTGCATTGCTTGCCGCTTCAACCGGTGTGGTTGGGGCTTCAGTGGTGGCGATGGGGCTAATCTCACTGCCAGTCATGCTGAAATACAATTACGATAAAGGTTTAGCCTGTGGCACCATCTGTGCGTCTGGTACTTTAGGGCAGATCATCCCACCATCTATCGTTTTGATATTGCTGGGGGATGTGCTGGGTGTTCCCGTTGGCGACTTATTCCAAGCTGCGATTTGGCCGGGATTAGTGTTGGTGGGAGCCTATGTGGTGTATATCCTTATTTATGCCAAGATGAATCCGGACGCAGCGCAACCTATCGAACGAGATGAAAATGTGAGTCGCTCTGAGGAAGTGTTCAAAGCACTCAAAGCGGTTATTCCACCACTTGCTCTGATTGTGGTTGTATTAGGTTCCATCTTCGCAGGTGTTGCAACACCCACTGAATCTGCGGCCTTAGGTGGTGCGGGTGCGATTGTATTGGCTGTGCTGTACAAACAATTTAGCTGGAGAATGGTTTACGACGCTTCTAAAGAGACCGTCAAAGTCACGGCAATGGTGTTTGCTATCTTACTGGGTGCGACGGCATTCTCAATGGCGTTCACTTATACTGGTGGTGACCACCTTGTTGAGCAGTGGATGTTGCAAATACCGGGTGAAAAATGGGGCTTCTTGATCATTACTATGCTGGTCATTTTGGTGTTGGGTTTCTTCATCGACTTCGTTGAAATCTGTTTCATCATTGTTCCTATCCTTGCTCCGGTGGCAGAACTGATGGGGATAAACATGACGTGGTTTGCCATCTTGATCGCGATGAATTTGCAAACCTCCTTCTTAACACCCCCATTTGGCTTTAGCTTGTTCTATTTGAAAGGTGTCGCGCCAAATGGTGTCACGACGCGAGATATTTATCGAGGGGTCATGCCATTTATCGCGATACAGATAGTGGTGCTCGCTTCGTTACTGGTTTTCCCAGAATTTTACGGAATGTGATCATGTGATTTTTGTTAACGTGGTGTAAATGTTACAGTGAACGGCTTACTCAGGTAAGCCGTTTTTATTTGTCTGCATTGTATTTAGTTACAGGCAAAGCAATCTGCCAAATTTGCGTGGGAGCAAGGATGCCTCTTAAAGTCAAATTGATACTACTGAGCTTACTGCCGTTACTCTTGGTGACGGTGAGCATCAGCTGGATTTCAGTTCATCAGTCTCAAGCACTGCGTGATAAAGAGGTCGAGATCATTCGTTCGAGCCTCATCCAATCAAAAGAAACCGCCTTAAAAGACAGCGTCGATTTGGCCTTCGATGCGATACGTCATGTATACAACGATGCCAGTCTTGATGAGTCGATCGCCCAAACGCAAGTGAAGCAGATCATCGCCAAACTGCGCTATGGCAAAGATGGTTACTTCTTTGTTTATTATCGCGATGGTACCAATTTAGTTCATCCGATCATGCCTGAATTACAAGGGCAGAATTTGCGCCATATTCAAGATGAGAATGGCGACTTTCTGATTAAAACGTTGTTGGAAAAAGCGCAGCAAGGTGGTGGATTTCACCAATATTTGTGGCAAAAACCCTCCAGTGGAGAAACCGTCCCGAAACTGAGTTATGCCGCTTGGCTGGATAAATGGGCTTGGATGATTGGCACCGGTTTGTATATTGAAGATATCAGTAATGAAGTGACGAATCTTAAACGGGCAGTCGATAAGAACATCGAAACCACCTTCTTCTCGATGATGGTGATTGTGGTCATTACGGTCGCGGTGATTGTCGTGGTGACTTTAGCGGTTAACTTACATGAACACCGAATTGCCGACCGAAGTTTAAAAGAGCTGGCGCATAAAACGGTGATGTTCCAAGAGGATGAGAAAAAACATCTTGCACGGGAGCTGCATGATGGCATCAATCAGCTGTTGGTATCGAGTAAATGTCATTTGGAATTACTGGGCAACAAGCTTGATGATGAGACGCAAAAACAGCATTTGAGCCAGTCACAGCAGTCAATCATGATGGCGATTAATGAGGTGCGTCATATCTCGCACAAACTAAGACCAAGTGCATTGGATGACATCGGGTTAGAGGCGGCTCTTAATACACTGCTGCAAGACTTTCGTTCCCACTCGGGTATACAAGTGGAAGTTGTCTTTAATCGGCGGGATGTGAAGTTGAAGTCAGAAATTGCCACAACACTCTATCGCGTTGCGCAAGAGTCATTAACCAATATTGAGAAGCACGCACAGGCTAAGACGGTTAACGTGATTTTGCAGCAGATGGGCAGTTGTTTGCAGCTGATCATTCGTGATGATGGTGTCGGGTTTGAGGTCGCTACAACGTTACGTAAAACCGGCATTGGTCTGCGCAATATGCGTGAGCGAGTTGAATTTATTGGCGGTGAGTTTGAATTGGAAAGTGAACCGGGTTTAGGTACGGAAATCACCGTCCTACTGCAATTGGATGAGTTAGTGTATGGATAGACCAATCAAAGTGGTGATTGTAGATGATCACCAAGTGGTGCTGGATGGATTTATGGCGCGTTTGAGCCTAGAGCCCAATATTGAAGTGATCGGTACGGCAAGTAATGGCGTTGAAGCGATCGAAGTGGTGAAAAACCTCCAGCCAGATGTGGTACTCATGGATGTAAGCATGCCAGTGATGAATGGTATTGATGCAACGCGAGTTATCAAAGATGAAATTGCCGATGTTAAAGTGTTGATGCTCACCATGCATGATAATCGAGAGTACATCATGAAGGTAATGCAGTCAGGCGCGGTCGGATATATGCTAAAAGAAATTTCTTCCGAAAAAATGGTGCAAGCGATCAAAACGGTTGAACAGGGATCGACTTATTTTTGTGAGTCAGTAACACAAACACTGTTTTCTCATGGTGAAATTCCGGTGGCGAATAAACCGAATCCACTTAGCCGTCGTGAAGAGGCGGTGCTAAAGCTGGTGGCGCAAGGGCACAGTAGTAAAAAGGTCGCTTCACTACTTGATATTAGTTATCGAACGGTAGAAACCCATCGGCAAAATATCAAACACAAACTTGAATTGAGCAGCATTGCTGAACTGGCAAAATATGCGGTGGAAAGGGGCATTATTTAATCAATGCAAGTTGAAAAAAAGCCTCTATCTATTCGATGAGAGGCACAGCTAAATCCGCTTCTGTAAGGAGGACAAGTTTGTTATCTCAGTTGGGTTGACTCTTGATAACAAAGGAAAAGGATTGAGCAATAACACGTGTTTATTATGCACAATCCAAAGGTGATATTTTTAGCGGCGATTGGCCATTCGCTTAAATTGATGGCGGCGCCCGCGCAGCGTTAAACCTAAACGCATAATATTCTCGAGTGGTGCGATGCCACTGTAGCCACCATCGCCAATATGTACGATATCAGCTCCTGCCGCTTTAGCTGTGATAGCCACCTGTTCGATATAGCTCTCACTGGCGCCCTCTTGTGATGTACCAATCGCTAACATGCCCAGCATGTTGGTTTGATGAACCGCTGCCATCATCTGTTGTGCAAGCTCAGGGCTTACGCCTGGTGTTGTATAGGCAGCAGGAAACATCATGATATCGGCACCTGCTTCGGCGAAGGCGGGCACAATGTTGAGGTTGTAGTCGTTACCCACGCCACCAGCATGCATTTTGCCTGCGACGATGAGCATTTCAGGGGCAATACTGCGTACCAAACCAATCGCCTTTAGGATGGTTTCTTGCGAGACACCATTACCTGGATTGCCAGTCAACATGACATAATCAAGACCAATTTCTACCGCCCGACTAATGGTTTCTTGCGTCACGGTGCGCCCAACCGCGAGGTGAGTGATACCTTCAGGAATTGGCTCAAGGTTGCACCCCACTAATCGACCGGTGTACTTTTTGACTTGCTCGACCGTCATGAACTCATCAGGATCTTCAGAGAGAATACGGATCTTAGGATCAAACACGTCTAAGCAGTTGAGAGTGATCATATCCGCGCCAAACGCAGCAGCTAATTCTGGGCCTGACACCATATCAATCGGTGGTGTAAGTGCGACAACGTTCTCTACCATGAGAGTACGCCCTTCGGATTGGCGTATCGCTTGCACTAGCTGTTCGCGATTCGCTAAACGAAAGTCTTCCGCAGTGTAATCAAAAATACGTTTATTCACGATTTCAGTCCTTTTAACTCTTGATGAATCGCGATCACTTCTTCAGTTACTTCGCGACATAACATGGTGGTCATTATATGGTCTTGAATATGCGTCAGTATTAGTGTCATCTGCACCTTACCAGAGCCTTGGTCATAACCGATAAGCTCAGTTTGTGACTTATGGACATCTTTTAATGCTTGGTCACCTTCAGCAATTTGCTGATTAGCGAGCTCAAAGTTACCACTGCGTGCGGAGCGCATCGCTGAAATAAAAGCAGAGCGTGCCGCGCCAACGTAGCAGAGCAGGGTCATCAGGAACTCTTCGGTGATTTCCAATTCTGGAGCGCAGCTTGAAAACTCGGTAGTGTTTTCCGTTGCTCCACACGTAGCATTATCTGACTTAGTTTCATCTGGCTTAGTTACGTGCTGCATTGAGTTCTCCTTGCTTTGCTGGTTTTGGTGAAGAAGCCTGTTCAGCGGCCTTTTCTTCGGCCAATAACTGCTTTTCATGAATTTTCATAAATGGATAGAACACCACCATACTGACGGTAAGACAGGTTAAAACGACAACGGCTGCGGTGATTGAGTTGGTCGACATCACAGCGCCAATTGGCGCAGGCATTGTCCACGGTGGTAGAGCAATGATTTTTGCGACAAAGCCCGTTTTGAAAGCCATCCACACAATTGTGGTGTTAATAAATGGCGCGACAATCCAAGGAATGAAATAGATTGGGTTCATGACGATTGGGGTACCGAAGATCACCGGCTCATTAATGTTAAACATGCCAGGGACAATCGACATTTTGCCAATGGTTTTGAGTTGGGTTGCTTTAGAACGCATCATAAGCAGCACCAAGCCAAATGTTCCGCCAGCGCCGCCGACGAAAACAAAGAAGTCGACCAAGGGATTAACAAAGATTTTTGGTAGTGCTTCGCCGGCTGCGAGTGCTTCTTGGTTTAGGCCAAGGTTGACCAGCAGCATCGGCGCGATAATGCCACCTACCACAGAGCCACCATGAATGCCGCTAAACCACAGCAGTTGAATCAGCATCACGGCGAGTAGGGCAGCAAAGTAGGAATCTGATGCTAAAACCAATGGTTTGAACAATTCCATAATGGCGGAAGGAATTTTGAGGCCGTGTTGCGCCAACAAGGTGTTCATAACCATGATGATCACGGAGATAAACACAATTGGGATCAGTAAATCAAACGAAGCTGAAATTTTAGGCGGTACTGCTTCAGGCATCTTGATGCGAATGTTGTACTTGATCAGTAAACGCTGCATTTCGGGCACTAATAAACCACAAAGAATGGCTGTAAATGCGCCTGCACCACCTAGGAATGCTCCCGGTAATACGCCACCTATTTCAACCGTAGTCATGGGGGCGGCAGCTAGCACAAAAGCAAACATAGATAACATACCAGTGTTCATCGGTCGCAGCTTGTATGATTCCGCCAAGCTAAATCCAATCCCAAATGCGGCATAGACAGCAAAGATACCCATACTGACGTTGAAAGGAGCGAGAATATTATCTTGGCCGATTGAATTGATTAGAGAGTGCCAACCTTCAAAGAAAAAACCGGAGTCAGATGGCGGAAAGGCCAGTACTAACAGCAGTGAACCAACAATTAAAAAGGGCATGGTTGCCACGAAACCATCTTTCACCGCAATGACATGTTTTTGCGCGGATATTTTTCCCGCAATTGGTGCGACGACGTTTTCGACGAAGCGCATAGTAGTATCGAATATAGACATGGTTATTCCTCAATCCTTGTTTAACGCGACTCGTACAGTGAGATAGCTTGGTTTAGTACCGCTTCACCATTGAGCATTCCGTAATTCATCATGTCGATAAGGCCACAGCCTTTGCCAACCGCATCAGCCTCACGTTTGAACTCTTCATATTTAAATTTGACCTGAGGCGCGACCAAGCAGACATCACATTCTGCAAGGCACTCTTCAAACTCAGAGACTGAATGCGCCGAGATTTGGCATGGTATATCGTTATTTTCTGCCGCTTTTTCCATTTTGGTGACAAGCATGCTGGTCGACATTCCAGCAGCACAACAAAGAAAAA